>JBQCJB010000918.1:0-2822 GCA_051953155.1 Aureliella sp.
CACGACGCGTTTGCGATTACGACTGCGTCGAGTTACGCGAAGCGTTGTGACGGGTTCGCCCCTCACCCCCCAGCCACTTCCCAATGCGGGGCAGAAGTAGGACAGCCGTCTCGGCTGTCCTGCACCTGCTTCTTTGCACGACGCGTTTGCGATTACGACTGCGTCGAGTTACCCGAAGCGTCGTGACGGGTTCGCCCCTCACCCTCCAGCCACTTCCCGAAGCGGGGCAAAAGTAGGATAGCCGTCTCGGCTGTCCTAAAACTGGTTCTTTGTTTGACGCGTGGCGCTTGAGTTACGTGAAGCGCTGTGGCGGGTTCGCCCCTCACCCCCCAGCCCCCTCTCCCCGAAGCGGGGCGAGGGGGGGACTATTAAATTGTGGGACTGGTTGAATTGTGGGACTGGTTGCTTAGGGTTTCTCTTCGATGCTGCAGGTGCATACCAGGTGGGTGCAGCCGGGGCAGCCGGTGCCGTATTTCAATTGCATGGCGGCTGCCAGGTCGACGCCAGCTAGATTGGCGATCGTCGTCAACCATGCGACGACGTCGGCGAACTCCAGGGCTTGCTCTTCGCGCGAGCCGCTGCGAAGAGCCGTGGCCAGCTCGCCGACCTCTTCCATCAACCACATGAAGGTACCGTCGACGCCGCGCTCGACGTCTTTGTCAAAGTACATCTGGTGGATCAGCCGCTGAAAATCTCGCAGTGAAACATCGCCGGCAGTCGATGGACTGTCGGAGTGCGATGCGGTGGCGGATGGTTCGGTCGGGTGCGAGGCGGAATCAGTCATGAGTTTTAACGTTGGTAAATTGGTAACAAGCCGTGGTCCAGCTGCAACATGATCAGGTTGCAGGCCGTGATGTAAATTTCGCTGATCTGACCCTTCCAGGACCCGTCGCTCTCCTGCTCGGAGACGATGCGTTCGTAGAGCCGATCGCGGAAGCTGAGCCACTGGTCGTCGCCTTGGCGATAGACGACCTGGCTGTAGTACAAATACGTGTAATGCCAATGCCCGAAGGCCGCGTTCTCGTCGGCCAGCGTGTGCAGCGTATCGCGGGCATACTGGAGCATTTGGGGAACGTGCTTGCTGTCATAGTCGCCGGCGTTGTACAGAGCCGCCAACGCGGCGGCCGTGATCGCCGGTCGCGAGGTGCCCATCTGCTTGCTCGAATAGCTGATGCCGCCGTCGTCGTTCTTGCAGTCGTAGATGTATTGCTTGGCCCGGTCGATAACCTCGGCCGGCACTGCTATGCCCGCGTTGCGGCAGCCGCGCAGCCCCTGAACCTGCGTGATCGTCGTCGAGCCCTCGTCGTAGTTGGCTCCGTCCCGCGCGCTGACATAGCCCCAACCGCCGGCCGTCGTCTGCGCCTTGGCGCAAAAATCGACCGCCCGGTTGAGCACGTCCAGCAGGTCGCTGCGGCGGTCCTCGTAACCGTCTTCGCCCAGCACTTGACTGAGAAAGAGCATCGAAAAACCGTGACCGTAGGTATAGCGGATGTCGGTCGCCGGATCGCCGATCAATCCATTCGTGCGGCTCTTGCTGATCAAGAAGTCGGTGCAGCGAGCGATCTGCTTGGAATACGGTCCTTGGGTAGTCGTCGAACCGGAAGCCAACAGCGCGGTGCCTGCCAAGGCAGCCAAAGCCACTGGATAAGGAGGCGAATTCCATTGCCCGCGCGACGATTGGCTGCGGGCGAGATAGTCCAGTCCGGAACGGATCGATTGCTGCCACCGCTGAGGAACGCGCTGGGCCGACTGGGCAAAGAGCGGCCGCGCGCCGGTCGCTGCAGCCGCCCCTGCCAGGGCTAACCTTTGCAAACACGCGCGGCGACTGAATGAATCTCCGGTCATCGTCCTACGCCTTCTATCGGCTCGCGCGCCGGTTGTCGCCTGCGGCTTGTACGCTCGAGCTGGGGTTGAGCTATTCTATCCAATTGTATCGCTTACTCTTTCCAATGACGAGAACTGACAAATGGCAGCGACACTTCCCATGCAAGTTTGGACCTCCATGCAAGCCCGCAACCTGTGGACTGCGCTCTCGACCGTCTTGGTTTTTGCGTTTGCTAGCGGCCTTAATGCGGCTGAGACTCTCAAGATTTGGCCCGGTGGCCGAGCCGCCGACGACACAGTCAAGCTCGAGGCCGAGGCCGACCAGAGCAAGCCGGATCAAGGCCTGGTCGCTGGCCGCACGGTCATCCGTCTGGGCAATGTGGCTGAGCCCGAGATTCATTTCTACGCAGCTCCCGCCGACAAGGCCAATGGGACGTGCATCGTCGTTTGCCCCGGCGGCGGGCATCGCATCCTGGCTTGGGATCTCGAAGGGACCGAAGTGGCTCAGTGGCTGAACGGTCTGGGCATCAGCGCAGCGGTGCTCAAATACCGTGTGCCGGCCCGGAGCGACAACCCGCAGTACACTGCCGCGGTGCAGGATGCCCAGCGAGCCCTCAGCCTGGTGCGCAGCCGGGCCAGCCAATGGAAGATCGACCCTCAGAAAATCGGCATCCTCGGCTTTTCAGCCGGCGGGCAAACAGCAGCCCTGGCCGCGCTGCTACCGGAGCGACTCTACAAAAACGTCGATGCGGCCGACGAGGTGAACTGGCGGCCGAACTTTGCCGTACTGATCTATCCGGCGTATCTGGTCGACAAGGAGGGCACCAGTTTGCAGGATCACGTCAAAGTCGATGACCAGACGCCGCCGATGTTCCTGGTGCATGCGGCCAACGACCCGGTGCGGCCCGAGAGCAGCGTGCGACTGTGGCTGGAGCTCAAAAAGCACAAAATCCCAGCGGAGTTGCACGTCTTTTCTCAAGGTGGACACGGCTATGGGC
>JBQCJB010000919.1:0-3955 GCA_051953155.1 Aureliella sp.
CTGTGGGAGAAAGAGTTTCCGGGCGGCTGCGATCGCATGTCGATGACCTCCGATGGCAAGCAAATCTATTTGCCATCGTTTGAAGGCCCGCACTGGCACGTCGTCGATCAAGATGGCGAAATCCTGGCCAAGCTCGTGCCCAACTCGGGGGCTCACAATACGATCGTCAGCTTGGATGGAAAGGAAGCTTACCTCGCGGGGCTGAAGTCTCCGCTGTTGTCGATCGTCGATACCTCGCGCAACGAAATCACGCGCACTGCTGGTCCGTTCACCAGCAGCATTCGCCCCTTTACTGTCGACTCGCGTCGGCAACGCTGCTACGTGTGCATCAACGAGCTGCTCGGCTTTGAAATCGGCGATCTGCAGACGGGCAAAAAACTGGGAAGAGTCGAGGTGGCCGGCTACCAAAAAGGCCCCGTCAAACGGCATGGTTGCCCCAGCCATGGTGTCGGTCTGACTCCAGATGAAAAGGAAATCTGGGTCGTCGACGCGACCAACCAGAGCATCCACATCTTCGATGCTCGCGTCGATCCGCCCAAGCAGCTCGAGAGCATCAAGTTGGCTGACGAGCCGGGCTGGGTCACCTTTAGTCCGGATGGCAAGTTCGCCTATCCTTCGACCGGCCAAGTCATCGACGTCTCGACCCGGAAGATATTGGTGCAGCTGACCGACGAAACCGGAGTGCGGGTACAGAGCGAAAAGATGCTGCCGGTAACGGTCAGTGGCGGACGTTTGACGAGCGTCGGCGACCAGTTTGGGCTCGGGCGCAGCGCGGTCGGGAAGTAGCCGCGCGAGATTTATTCAATCGGCCGATTCAGGCCTTGCAGGAACGAGCGGCTGGGATCGACCCAAAAGCGCCGCGACACGGCGGATCGACCGAGCAACATGCGAAAGCCCATTTGATCGCGGTTGGTCAAGGTCAGCTCGATACTCCAGGCCCGCAGTCCGAGATAGGCGGTCGTTTCGATGACCGGGCGGCTTTCGGTATGTCCGGATGACGAGCGGACGCGGCGGTATTCGAGCAGTCGGGCTTTCACCGGTACAGCCGGCTCGGTCTCACCTTGCATCGGGTGGACGATGAAGTAAACCCACTGCTCGCCGTTCTCTGTCTTGGTCTGGATATCAAACGCGTGCAAGCAACTGGAGCGAGCGCCCGTGTCCACTTTGGCTTTGATGTGGGCGATTCCCAGATCGGGCAGGGCGACCCACTCGCGCCAACCGACCAAAGGCCGCGTGACCGGTTCTGACTTGGAGCTCACTTGTCTGACTTTCCTGACTCTTCTTGGGTCGAAGCGGAAACGTCGGCCCCGAGTTGCCGCAGCAATTCAAATGTGAAGATTCCCGAGTCGTGGCCATCGGAGAAGGCGATGTTGTAAGCGTAGTTTCCCAGCGGAACCATCCGCAGAATTTTCAGCGGCTCGAGCTCCGCCGCGGTGAGCACTGGCAGTATGCGCAGCCGCTCGGATTCCGATTGTTGCTGCCGCGCTCGCTGCTTCTCGCGACACGTCGCGCAAGGACAACCTTCCCGAAGCCGAATGGCGCGGTAGAGCTTCCGCGATCCATCGCTCCACAGGATGATCAAATCATTCTCGCCGCAGCGCTCGATCTTTTCGGGGACCACGGGCAACATGCGTATCTCTACTTTTTCCGGTCTAGCCCAACGAATGAAACGAATTATGGTACCGTTCCCTGCGCATGGCGACAATTGAGGCGCCGTATCATAGGCCGCGCGGCGCGGCTCCCTGGACGAGGCCGCGCTGGCGCGGACAATGGAGCCGGCTGCGGCTGCAAACTATGCGGACGCCGCAGCCGGTGCCGAGCGAGCGTTCTGCCTGCGATGCGATCGTTTTTGAGCTAAGGGAGCTGGCGTTGGAAAAGACCTCGGGATCGAACTCCGGCGAAGCGTTCGCCCGCGCTCCGATCAGCCAACTGGTCGGGCTGGAAGTCGAGCCAGGTGAACTCGGCGAAGCGGTCGTGCGTTTGCCGGTCGGACCACGGATGCACAATCCCATGGGCGCGGTTCACGGGGGCGTGATCGCCTTGCTGGCCGATGCGGCTATGGGCATCGCCTTCGGCCGCACGCTGGTCGATGCCTCGAGTTTTGCGACGATCGAGATGAAGGTCAGTTATCTGCGGCCGGTCAAAGAATCGCTGCTGACGGCGACGGCCAAGCTGGTCGGCCGAGGACTTCGCGTCGGTTTTGTCGAATGCGTGATTACCGACGCGCGGAGCAAAGAGATTGCTCGGGCTTCCTGCACTTGCACGGTCAACTCGCTCGAGCACTCCGCCGGCTACCTCGACCGCTCAAGTGCGGATCGCCAACCGCGATGAATCACGACAAGACACAACTCGGCCTCGCGACGCTGGTGATGCTGGTCGTGGCTGCCATGATCGGTTTTGGAGTGTTCACCAGCAGTGGCTTTGCTTTGGCCGCGCTGGGCAATCCGGATCGAGTGCTGGTTGCGTGGGTGCTGTGCGGCGTTTGGGCGGTGGCCGGCGCAGTGGCCTACGGCGCGCTAGCCAAACGGCTGCCGCTGTCGGGCGGCGAATACCTGTTTCTCAGTCGGCTGATGGCGCCGAGCATCGGCTTTCTCGCCGGCTGGATCTCGTTGGTGGCCGGATTCACCGCTCCGATCGCAGCGGCGGCCAAAGCGGTGATTGCGTATGGCTTTCCGGCGATCACGTCCGACGCCGCCGCTAACGGACTGGCGACAGTCGTCATCGTCGCAGCCTGCCTATGCCACGCAGCTCGGATGAGCATTGGTGCGCTTGCCCAAAACGCGATCGTACTTATCAAGCTCGGCTTCATTGTTTGGTTGTTGGTGTGGGCTTTCGCCTTCACATCGTCCAGCGCGTGGCAGGGGGGGAGTTTGCCGGGGCGCGATACGGCGGCTCTGCCCAGCGATGCAAGCGGCTGGATCGATTTATTGGCAGCCATGTCGTGGATCGCACTCAGTTACACGGGTTTCAATGCGGCGGTGTATGTCGCCGGCGAATCGCAGGCAGCCCAGCGGAACGTACCGCGAGCCATGCTATGGGCGACGCTGCTGGTCACCGCTATCTATATTTTGCTGAATATCATTTTTCTCAAGGCACCGCCGCCGGAGCAGATCGTCGGTGATCCGTCGAGGATGGCCGCCATCGCAGCCACCGCCACTCGCGCCCTGGGCGGACCAGCCATGGAAACATTGACGCGAGCCATCATTGCGCTGGCGGTGCTCAGTAGTGTCTTCAGCATGTTGTTGGCTGGCCCGCGGGTCTATCTGCAGATGGCTCGCGACGGCGTTATGCCCAAGTTCCTGAAGCCAGCCGGCGACGTGCCGACCGCGGCGGTGCTCATGCAAGCCGCGCTGAGCATCGCCGTCGTGTGGCTCGCGCAGCTCGAGCAAATCATCGGCTACCTGGGCATGACTCTTTCCGCCTGCAGCGGGCTGGCCGTGGCTGCGATTTGGCGTCTGCATCGCAGTGCCGAAACGCGCGCGGCTACGGAGCAGCAACCGGTAACGTGGCTGGAACACTCGGCGGCCGGCGGGTATATCGTCGGCACGCTGGTCATGCTGGCAGCCGTATTAGCCAGTGGCCAGCGCACCGCCGAATTGGTTGCGGTCGCATTTACGTTTGTTACCGGACTGCTGGTGCACATCGTGTGGAAGTGGCGGTACGCTTAGTGGCCAGTTGCGTAGATCCGCCCGAGGCCGAGCGGCTGCGCGAGAGCTGAGCAATGAAAAAGGAAGTAAGCAGGCGATGAGGCGACTGAGCAAACCTTGGCGGATGATAGGCTTTGCACGCCAGTTCCAGCGCTTCGCCGCAGTGCATCGGCGGGAGCGGCCGGAGATGCCCGTGGAGTGGCGCGATCGCTGGCCGCGCCTCACCGACCGCACCGAACATCTGCCGTTCGACGCGCACTACGTTTATCACACTGCGTGGGCAGCCCGCGAGCTGGCGCAGATCCGCC
>JBQCJB010000920.1:0-3915 GCA_051953155.1 Aureliella sp.
TTGGCCTCGTACAGATGCAGGTTGGCTTGGGCGAGCTGGTCGACTTTGATGTCGAGCGTGCGGTTGAGACTCTGCAACTGCTCCTGGCTTTCCGTCAAGTGCCGCAGCATGCGATTGAAGGCGTCAGCCAGTTCCCGAAACTCGTCGTCGGTTTCGATCTCCGCGCGTTGATCCAGCTTGCCGCGGCTGATTTCTTCGCTGACGTCGCGCAAGTGACGCAGCGGCCGGATAACCAGCTTGCGCAAAATCAAATGCAGCATCAGGAGCGTGACGGCCAGGGTGACCATCGCCACGGTGATCATCACTGCCAGGATCCAGGCCGACCACATCAACGTTTCGGCATACGGCATCCTGACCCGGACCACGCGGAAAGGTAACAGGTCAGATGCGCTGGCCAGATTGTTGCCGAGGTTCTTGCTGTAATGGCACTGCATGCACACGCCATCGAACCGCAGCGGATGGTAGTAGACGTACCAGCCCTCGACCGGACCGGTCTGGCGATACACGTCGCTGGCATCGGGCCGCGTGCGAGCCATCTTTTCCACCGGCAGCTCGCTAGGCGCGGTCTGGCTATCGGACGTCTCGGCGGCTTCTTTGGCGAGCTTCTCCTCTAGCGCTCGGTACTGGCTTTCGAGACTCAGCAGCAGCTCCCGCTCCTCGCCTACCACCGGTTCAGCGTCGGGCAGGTTCTTGTGTTGGGAGATCGGGTCGAGCGTCAGGATCTGGGCTTCGTAGCGCGGATTGTCGATCAGATGCTCGTACAGACTCTTGCGCATGGCGACGTTGAAGCCTTCGCCATTGAGCGGCGGCGGTCCTTTGGAATTGGTCTTGGGATCCCAGTCGATCATGTGCCGGTTGTAAACCCAGGTCTGGGCGTAGTCGCGGGCCGCCTGCCGCGTTCCCTGCATGACCAGATGGTTCGAGGCCCGCTGCACGATCCAGAACGAAGCGCAGATCGAGACCAGCAGGGTGGAGCCGAAGAAGAGAATGCTCTTGCGCTCGATCGTCCAGTTGCCTGTCGCTCGGCGCAGCAGTTTGATCACCATGCTCTTCGCCTCTTCTTCGTAACCCGCCCAATCCCCACGACCGTCACGCTCCGCTATCTAGTTGACTTGCGGGGGGCTCGCAAGGCCAACGCAGTTTGCCTCTGGCGCACGAGAAACGCACTATTGCATCATCATAAGCCTGCCCTGAGGCAGATGCGACGGCGAACCGCTGGTCGGCGGCCCCCAAGAGGGCTAACTACGACCATCCCACTTTGCCCGGTCTATGCTGCTTGCCCCGAGCAACTTTCGAGACTAGCATAAACCCGACCTTTTCCAGGCTATTCTGAGTCGAAATTTAATAGAACGTTTTCGCGCGGAGATGCGTCCATGTCAAAGAGCTTTCGGTTCTGGGTGCGTTGCCATACCGCAGCCTTGCTGTGTGGAGTTTTGATCGTCAACCCAGTTTGGGCAGGACGCTGCCTGCGTTCGATGCTCAGCCGCCCGCAGTCGTCGGCAGCCTGCTGCCCAACGGTCGTCGCTGACCCTTGCTGCGCGGCCCCCGCGGTGCCGCAGTGCTGCGAAGTGGCAGTTGCCCCGCCGATCGTTGCCGGCGATGGCTGCTGCGGGGCCGGCCAAGCTGTCGTGCCCGGCCAGTCCAGCCTGCCGCCGGTTGACGAAGGTTCGTCGATCGGCCAGATCATCGAACCGGCTCCGCTGACTCCGAGCGCCCCGGCTCAGAACGTGATCCCGAACCAATCGCCCGTTCCGCCACAAGCCGCCGAGCAGGCCGAACCGAAGCCCGTACAGCCCAAGCCGGCCGAGCCCAAGCCCGCACAGCCCAAGCCGGCCGCTCCCGAAGTGAAAGAGGCTGTAGTCCCCGAGACCGAAACCGTTCCGCCGGCCCCACCCGCGCCCGCGACCCCATCGCCTGTAACGCCAGCACCTGAAACCCCGGCGCCGGAAACTCCAGCTCCGGTGACTCCGGCACCGGCAGCTCAAGACAAACCGCCAGCTTCGCCTTTCGAACAGCCGGCGACACCTGAATTGCCCCCGCCGCCGACCCCGGCAGCCGAAACGCCCGCGCCTGCAACCCCGGCACCGGCAACTCCAGCTCCTGAGAACGATCCGTTCGGAGCACCGCCGGCAACGCCCAAGAGCGACGATCCGTTCGGCGCCCCGACCACTCCGGCTCCGGCGACTCCGGCTCCGGCCGAAACGCCCGCTCCGTCGAACGATCCGTTCAGCGCGCCGGCGGCCCCAGCCGAGAAGCCTGCTGAGCCTTCGGCCAACGATCCCTTCGGAGCCCCAGCCACTCCGGCTCCCTCCGAAACTCCTGCCGCGCCGGCAGATCCGTTCGGCGCGCCCGCGGCTCCCGCTGACGCGAAACCGGCCGAGAAACCTGCTGAGCCGTCGGCCAACGATCCCTTCGGCGCACCGGCCGCTCCTGCCGAAACGCCAGCCAACGATCCGTTTGGCGCGCCAGCGACCCCAGCCGAAAAGCCGGCCGAGCCGTCGAACAGCAACGATCCGTTCGGTGCACCCGCGGCGCCAGCGGCCGACCCCTCGGCCAACGATCCGTTTGGCGCTCCGGCCGAAGCTCCCAAGGGTGCGAGCCTCGACCAGGAACAAGATCTGTTCAGCGGACTGCAAACGCCCGCCGCTACCGAACCGGTCAGCGATGACTTCATCGATCTGCTGACCGCCCCGGTCGACGCAACTCCGGCGCCAGTCGCCGAAACGCAACCGGCTCAAGAGCAAGCGATCGAAGCCAGCCCCAAGCAGGCCGCAGTCGAAATCGAGGCTACCCCAGCCATCGTCGCGCACAGCGATGTCCAGGACGAAGCTGCCGCTCAAGCGGAAGCTGTCGTCGAGACTGAGCCCGTCGCTGAGGAAACCGTCGCTGAAGCCAAGGTCGCTGAAGCAACTGCCGCCGATCCGCTGGCCAGCACCGAAGTGCGCACCTGGCGAGACAACACCGGCAACTTCGAAGTCACCGGTCGCCTGGTGGTCGTGTTCCCGGACAAGGTTCGTCTGCTGAAAGACAATGGTCGCTTCACGACCGTGCCGATGCGCCGCTTGAGCCAAACGGACCGCCAGTATGTCGAACAGACGCTGGCTGCGATTGAAAACGCTCGCGGCCGGTTCATCACGGCAAACTAAAGCTTGATGGCTGTGGCCGGTTCACGCGGCGGCCCACCGGCCGCCGCCAGCAGGCCAGCAACTCAAGTCGACGCAAAAAACGACGACAACCAGAAACGAACAGGCAAGCGAAGAACAGGCAAGGGACGGGCACATCGCCCGTCCCTTTTTTCGTATCCGTGGCCTGGCGCTCGACCGCCAACTTCGGTGGTCGGACGCACGATCAAGGCTTGCGGCCGCAAGCCACCCAGTATTTGGCGCTCGGAAAGATAGCGACGTCTTCGAACTCTTGGGGCAGACGTTCTTCGTACCACTTGGGCTGTTTGTTGACGAACAACGCCGCGCCTCCCGATCGCAGCGCTTGCCGCGCGGTGCGTACCATTTTGTCGGCGATCTCGAAGTCGCTGTAGTAAGGCGGATTGCACAGCACGATATCGATCGAATCGTCCAGGCTGAGTTGGCCGTCGCTGTTGAGGATCGTGTTGATTCCATCAATGTCGTTTAAGGCGGCCCCGGCTTGGACACACGCGATGGCCCGAGCATTGGAATCGACGGCAAAGGGGATCACACCGGGCGCTCGCAAACTGGCGGCCAGAGCCAGAGCGCCGCTGCCGCAGCCCAAATCGAGGACGCGCTGGTTCGGCTCGATGTCCGCGCTCAGCAGCAGTTGCCTCGCGCCGGGATCGAGTTGCCGATGTGCGAACACGCCCGGTCGCGTCACCAACTTGATCAGGTGTTCGTCGTCGCGAAAGACGATCTCCGCTTGAAAGTTTCGCAGCTTGCGGAGCGG
>JBQCJB010000921.1:0-2748 GCA_051953155.1 Aureliella sp.
CTCGATAAACGAACTCCTGGAACACACCGTTATCCGCGCTACCTCCGACGCTGGTCCAAGCGCTAACTTCGACTCCGTCGATCAAGAGCGACATATTCTCGCTGCCGGTGGATCCAGCAGCGAAAACTTGAATTAGCGAACCGTTGCTGCTGGACGTACCGGCGTATTGAAAGTAACCATCCGCATTGAGGACTTCGCTTTGGCGGTAGCCCGGCGTGACGCCATCAGCCGGTAGCCACGAGCCCGTCGAGTAGACTGTGGGAGCCTCGGTTTCGAAGTTCACTCCGTCGACGATAATCTTATCGACGACTAGATTGCGATCGGTAACGCCTTCGACGTAGTAATCGTTGGTAAAGGCCACGCGGATCTGATCAGCCGAAAGCTTTGTCGAGGAGCGATAGATGAATTCCTGGAATTGCCGCGCATCGGGGTTGCCGCCGATGGCCGTCCAGGCGGCAACCTGGCTCCCGTCGACCAGCAGAGACATGTTCTCCTGGCCGGTCGAACCCGCTGCCAAGATTTGAATCGTCGAACCGCCGCCTGGCGCGCCGACGGCATACTGAAAGTATCCGTTGCCGTTGAGCACTTCGCTTTGGCGGAAACCGGCAACGATTCCATCTTCGGGCAACCACGAACCGGTCGAATAGACCGTCGGCGCTTCCGTTTCGTAAGTGACCGCGTCGATGACGATTTTGTCGACGACCAGGTTTCGATCCTTGACGCCGTCGACATAGTCGTCGTTGGTGAAAGCGACGCGTATGCGATCTGGCGTCAGGCTCTCGCCCGCGCTGAAGGTGAAAGGAAGAAACTGTCGGTTGGCCGGATTGCCGGCCACATTGGTCCAGGTCTTGACCGTTGCGCCGTCGATCAGCAACGCCATCGACTCTTCGCCCGTTTCGCCCGCGGCGTAGATCGTGATATCGCCGGCGAGCAGATGGCGATCCTCTAATTTCTCGAACGCCAGAAACGACCGCCGCCAGGCTGCGGCAGATCCGACTGCGTGCGCTTGGCGCGCACGGCGTCTACGATGTTGATCGCCCATCATCTTTCCGCTCCCATCGAACTTTGCTGAAAGTGACTGAACGCGAAGACGAGTTCAGAAGAGTTCTTCGATGCGTCGCCCGTCGTGAGCTAAGAATACAGGGCGGGCAGCGGGCGTATAAATGGGCTGGTTCCGATCGATACCCAATTTTTCGTAAATGGTCGCGGCCACATCTTCCGGCCGGCACGGCCGATCGACCACGAAACCTCCGTCGGCGTCGGTGCGGCCGATGACCTGACCGCCGGGCACGCCGGCACCGGCAAAAACGTGCGAGTAACCGTGAGCCCAGTGGTCGCGCCCCTGGAATTTGTTCAGACGCGGCGTGCGGCCGAATTCCGTGGCGAAGATGACGAGCGTCTCGTCGAGCAAGCCGCGCTCATGGAGATCTGTGATCAGGGCCGCAAACGCTTGGTCGGTGCTGCCCATCATCACCCAGTGGCCGATGCCATAGCGTCCTTCGCCACCGGCTTTGTCGCGCACCGTTCCGCACGAGCCCTCGGTATAGATCAAATCGTGGTGATCCCAGTTCATGTTGAACCCGCCGGGCGTCCGATCCGTTTCCGGTTCGCGCACGTCGACGGTGACAAAGCGCACGCCGCGCTCGATCAAACGGCGGCCCAGCAAGTAGCACTGCCCGCGATGGCCCCGTCCGTATCGCTCGCGCGTCGTTTCGCTTTCTTCCGAGAGCCGAAACGCGCTGATGGCTGCGGGATTGGTCAACATGTCGATCGCCTGAGCGCGCAGGGCCTCCATGTTGGCCAGCGGCTTTGCCGTCGCTGCTCCCGCCGGGGCGACCGCCACGTTCAGATTGCTGAGCAAGTCGTGACGATCGTGGAATCGAGCCAGATCGATGCCAGCCAGCAAACTTAGATTGGGGACTTTCCAGGCTGGGTCCGACAAGTCGCGACCACCCGTTTTAAAAACCTTCGTGCCTGCCGGCAGGAAGGCTTGCCGCGTCATCGCCGCTTGTTCGTGATTGCCGGGAACCATGATGTAGGGTGGCAGATAGGAACACTCCGTGCCCAACTGGTGCGCGACGGCTCCACCGATATCGGGCATTTCGAGAGGCCCGCCTGGTACTTCACCGGAAAGTGCGTACTGGGTTCCATCGGGATGCCCGTTGACGGCGCCTCCCTTATGGAACATCGATCGCACGATGGCCAGTTTGTCGGCCACCTGCGCCGTGCGGCTGAGCAGCGACGTGAACTGGATGCCCGGAACGTTCGTCGCGATGGGCCGGAATGGACTGCGATGGTCCGCAGGCGCATCGGGTTTGGGATCAAACGTATCGATGTGCGACAGGCCGCCTTGCTCGTAGATCAGCAAGACGTTCTTGGCCCGAGCCTCGCGCGAGGCAGCCGCCGTCGGCAGCATCCCCAGCGACAAGCCGCCGGCCAGGCCCAGACCGAGAAAACTGCGGCGCTGAATACCGCGTGGAGCGCAGTTTACATCCATTCTTTGATGACCTTGCCTTCGATTAAACGAATGGGCCGGTCATCGGGGCTTTGAACAATGAGATCGGGAGGAATGCCGAGCTTGGTATAAACCGTGGTGGCGATGTCGTCGGTCAGGTACTGGTCGCGCACGACCGCGCCGCCGTCGGCGTCGGTCGCTCCGAGCACATGCCCGCCTGGAACGCCAGCGCCGGCCATGATCGCAAATCCCGCCGATCCCCAGTGATCGCGGCCACTGGCCGAGTTGATCGT
>JBQCJB010000922.1:0-5379 GCA_051953155.1 Aureliella sp.
GGGCTCATTCTGCGCCCCGGTCTACGCTGCGAGGCCAAGGTCGCTCTGCAACCTGTCGAACATGCACTGGCCGTTCCTGTGCAAGCGATCGCAGACCGCTCGGGCACGCCGGTCGTCACGGTCATTCGCGAAGGCAAGGCGCACGAGATCGAAGTCGAGACCGGCACCGAGACTGCCGAGTTCGTTCAGGTTCTCAATGGCTTGCACGCCGGTGATGTCGTTGCCACCAAAGGCGGCTATGGCCTGCCCGACGGATGCCCCGTAAAGATCGTCGCCGGGCAGACCGCCACCCATAACCTATAGCCTGTGTAAGGGCCGGTTGGCCGCACCTGCGCGAAACTCTCTTCATGAACAGCCATAACGATAGCGATTCAGCTCATGTGGGCGGCGAAAGTCCGGTCGCCCTCGTGCGGGCACAGCATTGGTGGAACCGCACCGTCATCGGCGCGGGCATCACCAGCGCGCTGGGCGACTTCTGCTATGAAACGACGACGGTCATCTTGCCTGGCTTCCTGGCTGTGCTCGGCATTCCAGCCGCGGTGTTGGGAATCATCGAAGGGATTGCCGACACCGTAGCCAGCTTTACCAAGATGGTGGCAGGCTTTATCGCTGACAAGCTCGGGCATCGCAAGCTGCTGGTTCTGTTTGGCTACGGGCTCACGCCGATCGGGCAGATGCTGATCGCGCTGGCCGCAGGCTGGCCGTTGCTGCTCCTGGGACGGGCGGTCTCGTGGTTTGGCAAGGGTTTGCGCGGCCCCTTGCGGGACGCAATCGTCATCCAGTCGATCAGTCCCGCAACGCGTGGTCGAGCATTCGGATTCCACCGCGCTATGGACACGGTCGGGGCTGTGCTAGGGCCACTGCTGGGCGTGGCCCTCCTCGGCTGGGCGCAGAAACTCAACTGGCAAGCCGCGGCTGGGCCATTTCGCCTGGTGCTGTGGCTGAGCGTCATTCCCGGCTTCCTGGCGGTGGTCGCCTTCCTGACACTGGTGAAGGACGCCGCCCACTCGCCCAATCCCCAGTTGCGGTTGCTCACCTCACTGCGGCGCCTTCCCGCTCCGTTCAAACGCTATCTGCAAGGAGTCGGACTGTTCGGCATCGGCGATTTCTCGCACAGCCTGCTCATTCTTGCCGCGACGCAGTTGCTCTCACCGTCGATGGGAGTAATCAAGGCCGCCCAAATCGCCGGCCTGCTGTACGTTTTGCGCAACATCGTCCAAGTCGTCGCCTCGTACCCGGTCGGGGCTCTGGCCGACCGCGTAGGTCCTATGCGCGTGCTCGTGGCCGGCTACTCGCTCGGGGCAGGAACAGCCTTCCTCACGGCACTAGCATTCGCCTTCCAGGCTGACAGCTTGCCGCTTTTAAACGGCATCTTCATCATGGCAGGGATTTACATGGCGGTGCAGGAAACGCTGGAATCGACCATCACCGCAGCTATGGTGACCGAAGAGAGCCTCGGCACGAGCCTAGGTGCCTTAGGAACCGTCAACGGCGTCGCGAAGTTCGTATCCAGCACCGCCGTAGGTGTGCTCTGGACACTCGTCTCGCCTGTGTTCAGCTACGGGCTCGCGGCCGCGCTCATGGCGGCCGGTACACTGAGATTGTCGAGCATCAGCAAGAAATGAACCGTTGCGTTCGGATCGCTAGAAAGGCCAAGTTTAAGCAAAGTCCAAACATTCGGTGAAGCCCCGGGGTAGTCGCTGCGGGGCGCAATCTGCCAAGGAGTAGCCGAGTCGACAGCGTCGAAAAGTCCTCTCTTCGAGTGAACGGCGGACGGGAGGCCCGCTTTCCCTCCCCGCTCGTTTTTTACCGCATTCTTCAAGAAGGTTTGGGGCTTCTCGAGCGGCCAAAGCCCAACGGTATCGCCCTCTTTTCCGACCGCTTCCTTGCCTCTCCTCTGTGGCAATTCAGGCGATGTGGATTCCGACAGCCGAAGACTCTTTGGTCCAGAGTCATGCCTTTGAAAATCTCGGGGGCATGCAGGGGCAGCGGCCCGCGGGACATAAACATCGCCTCCTGTCAGCTGGCCTTGTTACAATTGCTCTTTGCAGTATATCATCAAAAGCGGCAAGGCTCACTTTCGGTGCAACCCCCGGCTGCGATCCGCAGCGCGGGGTCGGTTAGAGGCCTTTTCCTTGCCTCCTTAGTTTTGACGACCTACGATTGTACATGCTTCCTAAATCCCCAACACCGCTGCTGGTTATCGCCTTAGTGGCGTCGCTATTGAGCAACCAGTGTCTTTGCGCCGTGCATGGGCACGCGGGCATGGGAAGCGAGGACGCGGCCGAGCATTCGAGTCGGCCGCACGTGCATCTTGGCGCCGCGCACCAACACTCCCATGGCAGGAACTGGCATTCGCACGGTGCCTCGGCAGGCGAAACCGCAGCTCGTTGTGGGGCAAAGAAGACCGCGCCCACGATCGATGCGCGGTGTGATCATGACGCCGATGCTTTTTACATCGGCTCGCTTCCCGGCGCCGATCGCTCTACGGCGCTGGACGGTTCCAGGCCAGTCAAAGAAAAACTGGCACTGCACCTGAGCGGCGATCATCAAACTCTCTGGGATGTCGCATCGCATCAACAAAGTTCCAGCCCACCGCCGGAAATAGGGCGCTCGCCATGCGCCTTGTATTTGCTGCACCTCTCTATTCGTTGCTGATTTCAGCTGCGCCAACCTCCGGCCTTAAATGGCCCGCGAGGACTCGGCCTTTCTTTAGCTGACAGTTGCTCACAACTTTGCTGAGCAACGGCAATTCGAGCGTCCATCATCAACTGGTTTCGCTCAATTCCTTTCCAAGACGCGACGCACCGAGCTTGTCGGCATTTTCGCCCGGTGGCCCGGAGCACGCATCGATCGATTTCAAACGTCGCAGGTGATCTCATGAAGGCTAGCACCTTCAAGTGGCTTTTCATTGCTCTAGCCGTCGTTGCGATGGGTTGGGCAGCCTTTCAAACGCGAGAGCATTGGGGAAAGCTTTTGGTCGGGACTTCGGCAGACGCGGCCAGTGAAAAGGCTTCTCCGCCGATTGAAGGCGCAAAAGTTCTCAAGCTCACGCCGCAGGCTCGCAAGAATTTAGGTTTGGTATCCAAACCTGCCAAGCCACAGACGTACTGGCGGACAGTTCAGATTCCTGGGGTGATAACGGATCGTCCGGGCATTTCCGATCGAGGCGTGACGTCGCCGACGGTCGGTGTGGTCACTGAGATCCATGCCTATCCAGGCGACACGGTACAGCCGGGCAAGGCGCTTTTCATGCTTCGTCCGTTCAGCGAGTATCTGCAGAATACCCAGACCGAGCTGTTCAAGGCGCACCGCGAATCGGAACTTATTGCCGAGCAGCGAACGCGCTTGCAAGGCGCGGCTCGCAACGGGGCCATATCCGAATCTCGCCTGATCGAGCTCGACAACCAAGCACGCCGGCAAGCGGCTCTCATCCAGAGCTATCAGCAGGACCTGCTCACGCGAGGACTAAGCCAGGAACAAATCGCCGCAGTGGCCGACGGACGGTTTGTCTCGACGATCCAAATCGCAGCGCCGGCTTTTTCACAAAGCGCCGTCAAGCGAGAAACGACACTGACTTCAACGGGCCCCGCGAGCACGTACGTAAGCGAATACGAAGTACAAGAGCTGAGCGTTGAACTGGGGCAGCAGGTACAAGCAGGCCAGCTGCTCGCAACCCTTGCCAATCATCGCGAGCTGTACATCGAAGGTCACGCCTTCAAAAAAGAAGCAACACTGCTCGCACAAGCCGCACAGAATGCAACGGAAGTGAACGTCGAGTTTACGGAGGACAATCGTGAAAAATGGCCGGCTCAAGTTGGGCCGCTGACCATCCGTCACTTGGCCAACACCATCGATCCGCTCAGCCGAACTTTTTCCTTCTTTGTCCCTTTAGAGAACCAGTCGCAAGCCTACACCCAAGATGGCGAGACATTCGTCGTGTGGCGATTTCGTCCTGGCCAGCGCGTACGCCTGCATGTCCCTGTTGAGGAACTTCAGGACGTGATTGTGCTACCGTCTGCGGCGGTCGTTCGGGAAGGTCCGGAGGCCTATGTGTTCCAGCAAAACGGAGATCTCTTCAATCGCCTGCCCGTCCATCTCCTCTATGAGGACCGCTTAAACGTGGTCATCGCCAACGATGGCAGTATTACGCCGGGATTGTACCTCGCACAGAATTCAGCCGCTTCACTGAACCGCGTGCTCAAGGCACAAGCGGCCAGCGGAGTTCGCGCCGATGTTCACGTTCACGCGGACGGCACGGTGCACGCTGCTCATTAAGAAGGTTTGCCAATGCTCAATGCAGTGATTCGCTTTTCCCTGCGATATCGCCTGTTAATCGTGGTCATGAGCCTGGCCCTGATGGGCTATGGCACCTATTTGGCCTCGACGCTGCCGATCGATGTGTTTCCCGATTTGGACCGGCCGCGAGTTGTCATCCTGACTGAGTGCCCGGGCTTGGCCACCGAGGAAGTAGAAACGCTCGTTACGCAGCCGATCGAAATCGCCTTGCTGGGTGCGAGCGGCGTTCAGGCCGTGCGCAGTCAATCAACGGCTGGCCTCAACGTCATCTATATCGAATTCGATTGGACAACCGAAATTCGCGCAGCGCGACAAACGGTGCAAGAACGTCTGGCCACGCTAGCCGGCATACTGCCCGAAGGCATTCGGCCGCAGATGACTCCGCCAGCGTCGATTATGGGGCAGATCGTGATCGCGGGCCTCTATCGTCAGTCCGGTCCTGGTGGCGGCGAGTTGTATCCGGTCGGCAAGACGGGATACTTGGCCGAGCTCACTAACACGGCCGACGCACCGCCGAAGCTGGCCGTATGGAAGCCCGTCGATCGCCACGATCCGAGCACTTGGAAACCGGTCAAATTCACGATCGAAGATTCCCGGTTATTGTCCCAAGCGTCCACTCTGCTGGACCGCAACCAGCCGGTTGCACTCGTCGTAGCTGGTCACCGGCATGAGATCGAGCTGCTGAGCGCGGAAGCCCAGCGGATGGAGCTTCGAACTTTGGCTGATTGGGTCGTTCGACCAAGAGTCCTCAAAGTCACCGGCGTGGCTGAAGTGTTCTTGCAAGGCGGCGATCGCAAGCAGTACCAGGTACTCGCTGATCCGGCGGCACTGCTCGAGTTCGATGTGTCGCTTCAGCAGGTCGAGCAAGCTCTCAAAGAAAGCAACATCAACACGAGCGGTGGCTTTGCGGTCTCGGGCGAAACTGAGCGTCCCATCCGTATCTTAGGGCGTCTGGGCCCCGATCCCAAGCATGTCATCGAAGAGCTGAAGAACGTGCCGATCAAGTCGAATGTATCCCGCCCCGTGCTCCTAGGGCAGGTAGCTCAAGTCGTCGAAGGTCCGCAGTTCAAGCGTGGCGAC
>JBQCJB010000923.1:0-5306 GCA_051953155.1 Aureliella sp.
CTGTCGGAGTCGTACCATTCGTACGCCTTAAATCGCGGCTTCATCATGAAGGTCGCACCCGACGGGTCGACGACCGCACTGGCCAGCGGCTTGCGCAGTCCCGGTGGTATCGGCTTCGACGAGCACCAAGCCCTCTTTTACGTCGAAAGCCAGGGGCCTTGGAACTGTTCCTGCAGTTTAAAAGCCGTTTCGCCCGGCAGCTTTCACGGTCATCCGGCGAGCTTCAAGTGGTACGACCTTGCGCCCGAACTGGGCAGCGTGCCCGAGGCGCCGAAACCGGGCACGCGGATCGCGACCGAAAAGAAGCGAATACCGCAATTGGTGCCTTACGCCGTCGTGTTTCCGTATCTGCGCATGGGCCGCTCGATCACTGGATTCTGTGTCGACCAAACGCATGGCAAATTCGGGCCGTTTGAAAACCAAATGTTCTTGGGCGATTTCACGCAGTCGATTCTGATGCGGGCGACGACCGAGCAGATCAACGGCGTGTGGCAAGGAGCGTGCTATCCGTTTCGCGAAGGCCTTTCGACAGGCATTCTCAATGTGCAATTTACGCCCGGTGGCAAGCTGCTCTGTGGAGGTACGAATCGAGGCTGGCCTGTTCGCGGAATCAAACCCTTCGCCCTGGAACGAGTCGAGTGGAGCGGCAAAATGCCGTTCGAAATCAACCGCGTTACCATTGAACCGGAGGGCTTCAAAGTCACCTTCACCAAGCCCGTCGACCAGACGCTCGGCAGCCGAACCGACTCGTACGTCATCTCCGCGTTCACGCATCCTTACCATGGCGCTTACGGTGGCCCTGAAATCGAACAGCATCATCCCGGCGTCACCGCGGTATCGCTGGCCGACGACGGCCTGACGGCTCATCTCTCTCTGGAGGAGCTGAAAGAGGGATTCGTGTACGAGCTGGACCTGGCGCGTTTGCGTTCGCGCGAGCAGGAAGAACTGCTGCATCGCAATGCGTTTTACACCGTCAACGAAATCCCCGCCCAAGCTGTTGCCCAGCATGCTTCGGCCGACTCACCGTGGCTGAGTTATGCCGGCGGGCACGGACCGGGCGCGGGCAAACATATCGTGCTGATTGCGGCTGACCAGGAATACCGTAGCGAACAATCGATGCCCATGCTGGCCAAGGTCTTGGCCGAGCATCACGGGTTCAACTGCACCGTCTTGTTCGGCGTGAACGAACGGGGCCAGGTCGATCCCACGTTGCCGGTCACTCCGAAAAAGGGAGAAGAGGCACGTTTCAAAGGGCACAACATTCCCGGGCTCGAGCACCTCGAATCGGCCGACCTGGCGATATTCTTCACGCGGATGCTGACGTTGCCCGCGGACCAACAAGCGCAAATCGTGCGCTATCTCGATTCGGGCAAACCGATCATCGGCCTGCGAACTGCCAATCACGGTTTTCTAAAGGAACTGCCGTACAAGATCGACGGCCGCCAAGTTCAATTCGGCAACCACATTCTGGGCGGGACATTCTTGAACCACCACGGCAATTGGAGTCGCGACTCGACGCGTGGCGATATCGTCGCGGAAGCGAAAGACCATCCGATCCTTCGCGGTGTTCGCGACATTTGGGGAACATCCGACGTCTACCGAACCTACAAACCCGGTGGCCATTTGCCCGAGGGGTGCACGCCTCTGGTACTCGGGCAGCCGCTCCTCGGTCGCGAGCCGAACAGCCCGGACAACCCGCAGAAAGAGCCGCTGCCCGTGGCTTGGATCAAAACCTGGCAGACCAGCCAAGGACAAACTGCGCGAGTTTTCCACTCGACGATGGGCAGCGGACAAGATTTCGAAAACGAAGGTTTGCGGCGACTGGTCGTCAACGCAGCGTACTGGTGCCTCGGTATGGAGGACGACATATCGCCCACCAGCAGCGTTGAACCAGTCGGCCAATACAAGCCGTTGCCGAGCGGGTTCAACTACGAAAAACTCGGCGTCACTTCGCAACTGCCGCAGGTTTACAAGTAACAAAGTATGAAGCACCAACTGGCAAGCATTTGTGCAACCGTCCTGTTTGCGCTCCTGACCCTGCACCCGGCGACAGCAGGCGATGCCGGCGCGCAAGCTGACTCACCCGGCGTCGACTCGTCCTGGACCAAGCAAGCCGAATCGCGGCTGAAAGCCATCTACGATCGAGTTGAATTTCGAGCCAAGAAATTCGAGGCCCGATGGCTGCCCGACAGCTCGGGATTCACCGTCGAACAGCTCGATTCGGCGACCAAGAAATCGACGTTAGTCCGCTACAACGTCCGCACCGGCGAACCAGAGACCACGGAGCCGCACGAGGAAGAACACGTCCCACGCGGGCCGCTCCATTCACCCGACGGCCGGCGCGTGCTGGAGTTCCGGGATCGCGACCTGTTTGTGCGGGATCTGGAAAGTGGCGAGCGAACGCGATTGACCGAGCGTCCCAAGGACCGAGACATCGCCTATCGCGATCCGGTCTGGAGCCCCGATGGACAGCGCATCGCCTTCATCGAGTCGGATGCGACCGACGTGCGGCAGCGGGCGGTTCTGGTGCCGAGCGACCCTTCTTATCCCGATGTCGAACGCCACCGGTTTGCGAGAGTCGCAGAAAAGATCACCGCGCTCCGGGTCGGCGTCGTCGACGCATGCGGAGGAGACGTACATTGGTTGCCAATCGATGCGCCGCCGGCGGGCTTCTATCTCGGTCAGGTCGGCTGGGCCGCCAGCTCCGACGAAGTGCTCGTGGAAACGCTCAGCCGTTTTCGGGACGAGCGAGATTTTCTGCTCGTGCCCCTGGAGGGGCCCGCCAAGCGTATCTACCACGAACAGAACGAGGCCTGGGCCGTGGAGAGCCAAGGCAAGAATTCGGGATTGAACTGGATTCGCGACGGCCAGGCGTTCATCGTCGTCAGCGAAAAGGACGGCTGGCGGCACGCGTTTCTCCATGCGCGTGACGGCCAGGAATTGTCGCTGCTGACACCGGGCGAGTACGACTTGATCGACCGCGCAGCGATCGACGAAGCCGGAGGCTGGTTTTACTTCTACGCTTCACCTGGCGACGCCACCGCCAAGGCGCTTTACCGAGTGCCGCTGGATGGAAGTGGCCAGCGAGAGCGAATTACGCCGGTCGAACAAGCCGGCACGCACAACTACGATTTTTCGCCCGACGCCAGGTGGGCGATCCATTCGTTTTCCACGTTGGACTCGCCGCCGATCGTCGAACTGGTCGAACTGCCCAGCCACCGCGTGGTGCGCGTGCTCGAGCAGAATGAAGAAATACGAGACAGGATGCGCGAAGTCCTCAGCCAACCCACCGAGTTTGTGCAGCTCGATATCGGCGACGGCGTCACCATGGATGCCTGGCTGCTCAAGCCCAAGGACTTTGACCCCTCGAAGAAATATCCTGTCTTCGTTTACGTCTACGGCGAACCCTATGCCCAGACCGTCCTGAACGAGTGGGGAGCCGCACAGATCGATTTCCATCGCCTGGTCGCGGACCTCGGATATCTGGTCGTATCGATCGACAACCGCGGCACCCCCGCGCCCAAAGGTGCGGCGTGGCGGCGATCGATCTTCGGCAGTCTCGGACCGCTGTCGACAGAGGAGCAAGAGGCAGGGCTCAAGGAGCTGGCGCGGACACGGCCGTATGTCGATCTGTCGCGTGTCGGCATCTGGGGATGGAGCGGCGGCGGGTCAAACACGCTCAACGCCATGTTTCGCAAACCGCGTTCGTATCATGTCGGCATCGCAGTCGTACCCAAGCCGCAACCGCACTTGTACAACGCCTGGTTTCAGGAAATCTACATGCGGACGCCCGAGGTCAATCCCGAAGGTTACCAGCGCGCGGCAGCAATCAACTATGCCGAAGGCCTGCAGGGAAAACTGCTGATCATTACCGGGTCCGGCGAAACCAATACGCACATTCAGATCATCGAGGGGTTGGTGGACCGGTTGATAGAACTCGGCAAGCCGTTCGACTACATGGTCTATCCAAACCGCGACCACGGCCTCCGCGAAGGAACGGGCACGACGGTGCACGTCCGGATGCTGATCGTGAGATATCTCCTCGAACACCTCCCGGCCGGAGCGCGTTAGAGGTCCGCCGACGGCGCAGTCCGAGTTCGCAGAGCGCGGCCGCGTCCGCGACAGGGCTGCGCTCGCGACGCGCAAGGGCCACAACCGAATGGGACGAGGAATGAGCAGTCGAACTGAAGCCACCGAACGGGAGCCGCCGAAAACCGTCTCCTCTATCGACTTGGAATTGCTGGCGACGCTCTTCGACCAGGCCGCCGACGTCGCGTTTTTTGTCAAGAACGCTCGCGGCCAATACATCACCGTTAACGATTCTCTGCTCAAGCGGCATGGGCTCAAGAAAAAGAGCGATGCGATTGGCAAGCGTCCCAATCAAATCTGCCCGGGAGACTTCGGACGAGTTCCGACCGACCAGGACGACCGGGTTTTGCGGACGCGCCAGCCCATCGTCAATCACCTCGAAATGCAGTGGCACCGGCCTTACAAACCGGTGTGGTGCCTTACGACCAAGCTGCCCATCCTGGACGAGAGCAAGCAGGTGGTCGGCCTGATCGGATTTTCGCGCGATGTGCGTCTGCAAGTCGAACGCTACGACATCCCCGAAGAATTTGCAAAGGCGCTGGACTACTTTGAACTGAATCTTAATGAACTCAGTTCTCCTTCGGCGCTCGCGCGGCGGTCGAACTTGACGCTGCCGCGGTTGAACCGAATGACCAAGCGTCTGTTCGGCTTGACGGCTGGCCAGCTCATCACCAAGACGCGCGTCGCTGCGGCTTCGCGGATGTTGCTGGAGACCAAGACCTCGATCTCCGAAATTGCCCTCGCCTGCGGTTTCTTCGATCAGAGTGCGTTTACACGGACCTTCCGTTCGGCCACCGGCGTAACGCCTTCGCAGTTTCGAAAGCAATCCACTACAGACGTTTAGAACCAATCCCTTTTCACCCGTCTCGTCATGTGCTCGGGCAGTCACGCTCCGACGAATTTGACACCGATAATCTCAGAGGTTTCTGTTGATGAAAATTGTTCGCATTTTTGCCCACCGAGTGGAGTTGCCGCTGATCGAGGGTTCTTACAAGTGGTCCGGGGGCAAGTCGGTTTCCGTGTTCGACAGCACGATCGTCGGGGTTGAGACCAATGACGGGCTGGTCGGTTACGGTGAGGTCTGTCCGCTGGGGCCCTATTACTTGCCGGCCTATGCCGAAGGAGTGCGCAGCGGATTGCGGGAGCTTGGTCCACATTTGCTCGGCTTAGACCCGCGCGAGCTCGGCCGGCTGAATCTGCACATGGACGCCGCTCTC
>JBQCJB010000924.1:0-6662 GCA_051953155.1 Aureliella sp.
AGCCCGCTGCGGGCCGTGTGGAGCGTTTGCCAGCCGATGCCGGACCAGGCCTTCGGACAGTTTCCAGGTGGCGTGGCGGCCGTTTACTGTTTGGTCGGACTCGGCCTGGCCGGTTTGCTGTGCGCGGTGTCGATCGTTCGCTTGCGCGTCTGGAATCCCTCGCAACAAGTTCGCTTGCAGATGCCGGATGCCGACGAGACGCTCGATCGCCAGGCGCCAACGGAAAACGTCACGACCTCGGCCACCTGGAAAGTCCGCGCTCCCCGGCATGTTTGGACCAATCCGGTTCTGTGGCGCGAGATGTGTACCTGGGCGTACGGGCGCAAACTGTTGTTCATTCGCCTGGCCTATCTGGTCCTGTTCGCGGCGGCAGTCGTCGGCTTGTATTGGGCAGTCGAAAGCGGCGCGGCTCTGCAGCGAAGCCGACTGAACGAGGAATTGATTCCGGCAGCGACAAAAGTGCTTGCGCCGTTTCTGGTGATCTCGCTGATCATGATCAACGCCTTGGCCGTCAACTCGATCACCAACGAGCGCGACGGTCAGGCGCTCGACTTGCTTTTGGTAACTCAAATCACACCCGCCCAGTTCCTGATCGGCAAGCTGGTCGGCGTGTTATACGTGACCAAAGAAATGGTCATCCTGCCGCTAGTCTTGTGCGCTTACCTGTGGTGGCAGGGAGGTCTGACCGGCGAAAATCTGTTTTATGTACTGGTGGGAATGATCACGATGGACTTGTTCGTGACCATGCTCGGCATTCACTGCGGGATGATCCACAGCCAGTCGCGGGGCGCGATCGCCACCAGTTTAGGAACAGTTTTCTTTTTGTTCCTCGGCGTGGTGATGTGCATGCTGGTCATGCTCAGTTTTCGCGGTTCGTTCGCCAGCCAGCTACCTCCCTTCCTGGTCATCATCCTCGGTGGTGGCATTGGCTTGTTCGCAGCATTAGGAGTCCGCAATCCGAGCCCGGCGATCGCGCTGGCCTCTTTCGGCCTGCCGTTTCTCACCTTCTTCGCGATTACCAGCTTCATACTCCGCAACCAGGAGCTGTCCGTCTTTTCGGTCATCGTCGTCGCCTACGGGTTTGCAACGCTGGCGATGATCATTCCGGCTCTGAGCGAATTCGATTTCGCCATGGGGCGCACGCGTATTGCTGAGGACGAATCATGACGGGGACATCGCCGCTTCGCGTAACCGTATGGAACGAATTCGTACACGAGAAAACCAACTCCGTTGTTGCCGCTCATTATCCGAACGGCCTGCACGCGGCGATCGCCGACGGGCTGCGACAGAGCTTAGGCAATGCGGTCGAGGTGCGGACGGCCACGCTCGAGCAGCCAGAACACGGGTTGAGCGATGCAGTTCTCGCCGCGACCGATGTGATGCTGTGGTGGGGACACGCGGCGCATGACAAGGTGGACGATCAGATCGTTGCCAAAGTGCAGCGGCGCGTGCTCGAAGGCATGGGGCTGTTGGTGCTGCACTCGGGGCACTTGTCCAAAATCTTTCGCAGCTTGATGGGCACGACGTGCATGCTCCGCTGGCGCGAGGCTGGAGAACTGGAACGATTATGGATCGTCAGTCCAGGTCATCCGATCGTCGAAGGCATCGACGACGAGTACTTCGAATTGCCGGCCACCGAGATGTACGGCGAATTCTTCGACATCCCTCAGCCCGACGAGCTCGTGATGATCAGCTGGTTCGAAGGGGGAGAAGTCTTTCGCAGCGGGTGCACGTTTCGGCGCGGCAAAGGCAAGATTTTTTATTTCCGTCCCGGGCACGAAACGTATCCCATTTACCACCACGCCACGATCCAACGAATTCTGGCCAACGCCGTTCTTTGGGCTCGGCCTACCACCGGCCCCGTGCGGCTGGACGGCCGGAATATTCCCGAGCCTCTCAGTCCCATCGGACGATCATCTTAGCCGCGGCTCAGGACGCTCAGGCGGCCGATTGGGTCGCGGGCAGAAAGGCTGGCTTCGCTGGCGTCGTATTCGCATTCGAGCTGCCGCAGAGCGTTCTCGATCCGCTGCCGAAGTTGCTCGGCGGTCTCGTCCTCAGCGGGAAAAATCGGCGGTGCGAAGTAGCCGTCGATCGCCGAGAACGGTTTCGGGATCTGCAGCCGATCCCAACTGCGGCTGAGCAGCCAGCGCCGCGTCGGCACGGCCACCATCAACAGCACTGCCGCGTCGCATTGACGGGCCAGCACGGCCACTCCCTTGTGCACGTGACCTCGCGGACCGCGCGGGCCATCGACCGCCAGGTACGCTGGCCGACCACCTTTGACGTGCTCGACCAAAGCTTCCAGCGCCTCACGCCCACCGCGGCCGACACCGCGGCCGCGACCACCTGAGCCTCGCACGGGAACGACGCCGCGCACCCGCAAGGCGGGCACGATAATTTGGCCGTCCAACGAGCGCGAGACCATCGCCCCGGTGCCGCGTTCGCTATCGATGATCGCCGACAGTTGATGCGCATGGAGTACTGAGTAGATGTATCGCTTGCCCGCCGATCGCAGCTGCGGACGCGGGTCGTTGTGGACACGCACGCGGCACGTCCACCGCAGCGCGAGCACGATCAACGCGACACCCCAGGAGGCAACAAAAATCTTAGCTCGCTTGCTGAAAGGATCACGGTTGCGCAAAGGTAGCTTCCTGCTTATTTCATCGGACCCGCGCTGCCAGGCTTGGGGCTGTTCGAACGCACACTCAGATCGGCCGGCGGCCATGACGACTGGCCGCCCGAGAAACAGCTGTTTCTTTTAGTGCTCCGACATGGCCAGTGGCAAGCCCGATTTGCATCTCTTCGCAATTGCGCACCGGGCAAAACCTCGTTGGCAAAAGTAGCTCACGTTTAAGGCAGCTATCTCCCCAGCGGTTTCCTCGGAAAACAACTGATCGCGAATGGAGGCTCGCGCAGCGCAGCAAAAAAAGACCGCTGGAAAATTCTTTCCAGCGGTCTTCGGTTTCAGTCGTTAGGTCTGAAGGCTATCGATAGCAGGCCAGGGATTAGGCCCGCCACTGCCATGCCAGGTCCTCGACGGTCGGATTGTCAGGCATGTGCGTTCCGGCTGGCAAGTAGCCACTGCGCCAGGACGGTAGGCTCCAGGAGGTGTTGGTCGTCGTGCTTCCCAACCCGCTCAGGTTTATGCCGGTCGAGGTCGTTCCCGAGGCGGCCCCGCTGCTCAGTCCGCCACCGACCGAATTGTTCGCACCCACGGAATTGCCCAGAGCCGAACCGGAGCCCGATGCGCCAACGTTGACGCTCGACTGTGGCAGGAAACTACTGGTCGGGTCGCTGAAACCGTTCAGCGAGAACCCGCCGTTGCTGCCCAGCGAGCTACCGCTTCCGAACGTCAACCCATTAGACCAACCGCCACTGACTCCGGTGCTACCCGAGAGACCCGTGCTGCCCCAGAGACTCGTGTTGAGCGACGAGCCGAACAGATTGCTCATCCCCGAGCCCAACGAACCGACCATCGGGGCAGCGATGTTGTTCGACGTCAAACCACTGAGATCCCACGAGCTGCCCAAACTTGTATCGCCCCCCGCCGAGCCACTCGTTCCAGCATCGACCATCAGCGATCCCCAGCCGCGGTTACCGAGCGTCGAGCCGAGCGTCGAGCCGAGCGTGGAACCTAAGCTCGAGCCCAGCGAGCCCAAGCGGCTGCCGAGGTTCAGACCAGGCGACAGAGTCGACAGTGAGTTCGACAGTGAATCTCTAAAGTTCGACAATGTGTTCCTCAAACCTGAAAAGTCAATCGTCGACGCATTAGTCATCGGAACGCTGGGCGTAGCCTGATTGTTGAATTGCAACTGGAAGGACCCAGGAGCTGACTGGTTGAGCGACAAACCGAACGACTGACCGTTGAACAGGTTCAGTTGGAACGAGGCCAGTTGAAAAGGTTGCTGATCGCTGGTGCCTTCGCCTTCAGCAACCGCCGCGGCCAATTCATCGAGTAGACCGTCGTCGACCAGTTGCCCATCGAGACTGCCGTTCACATTGAGATCGGCCGAGTGGCTGACCTCGGCGGCCACCGGCAGCTCCGAGCCGGTCGATACGTTGGCAGACGTATCGACAGCAGCTTGAAAGTCTGCTGCAAGCAACCTGCGATTTTCCAATCCCTCCAGCTTCAGGGCGCGGTAAAACATAGTGCGGTTGATGCGCGACGGGCATCCATGTTCGACTTGACGGTTCATCATTCACCTCGCGAAAGAAAATTCGTTATTGTGTCGTTCAGCTAGCGCATCCGTGGAAGCTTCCGCGTGAGTTGTTGGCCAGCGTTAAAACCATGGAAATCTCTGTGTTGCAAACAACGACCCAATCAACCGAAAATTCAACGATTTTCTAGGCAAAGGGTGCTATCGAGCCCATATCGCAGCTCGAGCACTTGCGCCCAAGCGGGCCGGCGCCGAACGAAGATGTCGGACGGATCGGTAAACCTTGCACGAGCCGATAGCGATGGATGGAAGATGGCGATGGATGGAAATGGTGAGCAATCGATTGCCGCAACGTTCCAGTATTTGGAATCGGCCCTGAGCCGCGCGGTGGAGTGTTCGCCGGTTCCCGACCCAGAGCAGTTACCCGACTTGTTACCGCAGTGCGCGGCGCCAGCCCGGCGCTTGATTCTGGCCGAGCTGGTTAAGTTGGACATGGCCAAGGCCGCTGAGTTAGGACAGATTCGCAGCCTTAGCTTTTACAATTCGGTGCTGGCGAAATTCTTCCAGCCCGACGAACTTCCGCTGGACCTCGTGCTCGAGGAGGTCCAGTTGCTGCGCCGGCTCGGCCGCGACCCGGGCCTGGACGATTTGAAAGTTCGCTATCCGCATCTGGCGACGCTGCTCGACGAGTTGATGACTCGCCCGAGTCCCTCGAGTGCGCGGCGGATGATTGAAAAGGTTCCCAGCTTTCCCGATGGAGCGCGGGTCGACGATTTTACGATCCTGCGGACGCTCGGCCGTGGTGGCTTCGCGAGCGTGTATCTGGCTCGACAAAACTCGATGCAGCGTCTGGTCGCTCTGAAGGTTTCGCACCGCGGCAGCGATGAACCGATCGCGCTTTCGCAATTGGATCATCCGAGCATCGTTCGCGTATTCGACCAGCGCCAGATCAGCGATCCCGAGGCTCTGCTCTTGTACATGCAGTACGTTCCCGGCGGAACGTTGGCGGAGGTAATTGCAGCGACCGGGGCGTTGCCGGCCAGCGACCTCGGTGGCCGTCAGATATTGGCTGCGATCGACCGAGCGCTGTTGGCCGCGAGCCAGCCGACCCCGGAACACAATTTGGCCCGCGAGCAATTGGCTGCCCTGGACTGGTCACAGGCGGTCGCGTTTTTAGGCGTGCAGTTGGCTGAAGGGCTGGCAGCGGCGCATGAGCGGGGCATCATGCATCGCGACGTCAAACCGGCCAACATCCTGCTCTCGTCCGAGGGCGTTCCCAAGCTGGCCGATTTCAACGTCAGTTACTCGGGCATCGCCGGCTGCGCAGGGGCAGCCGTGCATTTCGGCGGCTCGCTGCTGTACATGTCTCCCGAGCAATTGCAGGTTGCCGATCCCAGCGGCTCGCTGCGCCCGGAAGACCTCGACCCCCGCTCCGATCTATATTCGCTCGGCCTGGTTCTCTGGGAACTGTGGCAAGGCCGGCGGCCGGCCGTCGGTAGCGAGGCGATCAGCAGCTGGCACGAGGCGGTCATGCGTCAATTGCAGTTGCGGCGAGTCGCTCCGCAGTGCGTTCGAGCCTTCGATTCGGCGGCAACCCGCGTGCTGCAGAAGGCCTTGCTGCAGACGTTGCAATTCGACCGTCAGCGGCGGCCGCACAGCGGTTACGAACTGGCCGGTCGTCTGCGACTAGCGCTCGTCCAGCGGGCAGCCGAGCTCTTCGAACCTGCTGCCAACAGTCTTTACGCCCGCATCGGCCGACTGCCCGTACTGATCACGACGGCGCTGATCATCTTCGTTCCCAACGGATTGGCCGGGGCCCTGAATTACCAGTACAACCTCGCCTCGATCGTCGCCAAACATCCCGATATGCGCCCGCTGTTTGTCGACCTCTCTGTCTGGATCAACTCGATTGCCTTTCCCATCGGAGCGATGCTGCTTGTCTGGTTCGCACAACCGGTGCGCCGGGCGTTGAAGCGGGCCGCGCAAGGCCAACCCGCTACCGAAGGAGACAAAGAAAACACGTGGAACCTCGGCCATCGCGCGGCTGTTCTCGGCGGCATCCTGTGGCTGGCCGCGGGCATCGCGTTTCCGGTGGTGCTCCTGGCGATGCATCCGGGGTTTCAAACGGTCGACGCACTCGAATTCTTTTTAAGTTTGTCGATCTGCGGGGGCATCGCTTGGATCTATCCGTTTTTCGGCGTGTCGCTGCTGATCACCGAGATCTACTACCCGGCGATCATCGCCCCTACCATGGTCGACATGCAGTTCGACAAGCGGGCTGCGCAGCTCAAGCGGCGCGCGACCGTTTACCTGGCTTCGGCAGCGGCGATTCCCCTGGCCGCCCTGGCCTTGCTGGCGGTCCAGCAGGGTGCCGGCGCGGGGCAGGCCAAAGGGACTCCCTTCCTTTTGGTCGTAATCGTGCTGACCGCCGTCGCGCTGCTGTTCGCTTTTTTGGCCTATCAGCGGCTGAACGATACGACGGCTCAACTGCGGGCGGTGCTCGAC
>JBQCJB010000925.1:0-3828 GCA_051953155.1 Aureliella sp.
GACGAACCCATCGTTGACGTAGTCGATGCGTACTCGGCCCCCTTCGGCGATGTGCCCCTTGAGCAGCTCCGTCGCCAACGGGTTTTGGATCCGCCGCTGGATGACGCGTTTCAGTGGCCGAGCACCGTAGGCTGGATCGTAGCCTTCGTCCGCGATGGCTTGGACTGCCCGCGGCGTGACTTCCATTTCGATGTTGTTGGCAGCCAACTGCTTTTCCAGCCGCTTCAGTTGCAAGCCCACGATGTCGTGGATCTGCCCGCGACCGAGCGGTTCGAAAATGATCGTGTCGTCGATGCGGTTGAGGAACTCGGGCAAGAAGCGGGTCTGCAAGGCTTCCTTGACCGCTTGTTGCACCTCCTCTTGCTCGGCACCTTCCTCGGTCAGTTTCTGGATGATCTGGCTGCCAATATTGCTGGTCATCACGACCACCGTGTTGGTGAAGTCGACGGTGTGCCCTTGGCCGTCGGTCAGCCGGCCGTCGTCGAGCACTTGCAGCAAGATGTTGAACACATCCTGGTGCGCTTTCTCGATTTCATCCAGCAGGATGACGCTGTACGGGCGGCGGCGGACCGCTTCGGTCAGTTTGCCCCCTTCTTCATAGCCGACATAGCCGGGAGGGGCGCCGATCATGCGGCTGACCGAGTGCCGTTCCATGAACTCGCTCATGTCGATGCGGACCATCGCATGTTCGTCGTCGAACATGACTTCGGCCAACGCTTTGCACAATTCGGTCTTGCCGACGCCGGTCGGGCCGAGGAACAGGAACGAGCCGATAGGGCGGTTCGGATCCTGCAAGCCGCTGCGGCTGCGACGGACCGCATTGGCGACCGCTTCGACCGCGTTGTCCTGGCCGATGACCCGCTGGTGCAATCGTTCTTCGAGGACGATCAATTTGGCTCGCTCGGTCTCCATCATGCGGCTGACCGGGATGCCGGTCCAATTGCTCACCACGGCCGCGATCTCATCGGCATTCACTTCGGTACGCAGCAGTTTGCGCTCGCTGGTCTGTAGCGGAGCGGTCTGTTCTTCGTTCTCGATCTGAGCCCGGAGCTGCTGGCGTTTTTTGTCCAGTTCGAACAACTGGTGATAGTCGGTCTCGGGCACCGGCAAGCCGCTCGACTGCTTCTCTTTGATCGAGCCCTCAAGCTTGCGGAACTCGGCTTCGACTTGATCGAGCTGTTTGCGGACCGACTGTACGTCGCTGAGTCCGAGTTTCTCGGCGTCCCACTGCTCGCGCAGGCTGGCCAGATCGCGCTGCAGTTTATGCATTTCTTCCTCGATGTCGGCCAGTTGGGCATCGGTCGATTCGTCGCCTTCTTCGGTCAACTGGCGCTGGGCCAATTCGAGCTGCCGGAGCCGCCGCTGCACGGTGTCGATCTCGCCAGGCACGCTCTCGCGTTCCATCGCCAGGCGGCTGGCCGCTTCGTCGACCAAATCGATAGCCTTGTCGGGCAAGAAGCGATCGGTGATATAGCGATTCGACAGATTGGCCGCAGCCACCAAGGCCGAATCGCGAATCTTGACGCCGTGATGGGCCTCGTAGCGCGGCTTCAATCCGCGGAGGATGGTGATGGTGTCTTCGACCGATGGTTCGCCGACGTAGACCGGTTGGAAACGGCGTTCGAGAGCCGCATCCTTTTCGACGTGCTTGCGGTACTCGTCGAGCGTCGTGGCTCCGATGCATCGCAGCTGGCCACGCGCCAATTCGGGCTTGAGCAGATTGGCCGCGTCGCTGGCCCCTTCGGCCGCGCCGGCTCCGACGACCGTATGCAGTTCGTCGATAAACAAAAGGACGTTGCCGCCGGCATCCTTCACTTCGCGCAGCACCGCTTTGAGGCGTTCCTCGAATTCGCCGCGGAACTTCGTCCCGGCGATCAAGGCGCCCATATCCAGAGCGATGACGCGTTTGTTCTTCAGACTTTGCGGCACGTCCCCTTCGATGATCCGCAGGGCCAGACCTTCGACGATCGCCGTTTTGCCGACACCGGGCTCGCCGATCAGCACGGGATTATTCTTCGTACGCCGCGACAGGACCTGAATGACGCGGCGGATCTCCGTATCGCGGCCGATGACCGGGTCGAGCTTGTTTTGCTGCGCTTGCCGAATCAGATCGATGCCGTATTTTTCCAACGCGTTGAATTTGCCTTCGGGATTTTGATCGGTCACGCGCGCGGAGCCTCGAATGGTTTGAAGAGCCTGGAGAACATCTTTTTCATTTAAGCCGTTCAGCTTGAGCAACTGCTGCGCTTTGCAGCCAGGCGTTTTCAGGATGCCCAGCAGCAAGTGCTCGGTGCTCACGAATTCGTCTTTCATGTCGTCGGCCGTGCTGGCCGCCGCCTCGAGGGCCGAGTTCAGCGGGCCGTTGACGCCAGGAGCCCGGCCGCCGGAGACCTTCGGCAAGCGTTCCAGTTCGCTCGCGCACAGCGATCGCAGTTGCTCGACGTTGGCGCCCGTCTTCTTCAGCAGGGGAACTACGACTCCTTCGCCATCCTCCAACAGCGCGTGCAGTAGGTGCAGCGAATCGATTTCGGCATTGCCCTGCGACTGCGCCAAACTCTGCGCCGCCGCGACAGCCTCTTGGGATTTGACAGTCAGTTTTTCGAATCGAAATGTCATAGTGGCACTCTCCGGGTGGGACGAAGGCAATTCCATAGCCAACGCGGCTTTGCAGACCAACGGCTTCGCAAATCCAAAGTGCCATTATTGCACTTCGCTTTACGTGTGTCGGCTTGTTAAGAAAATGGAGTGCCAGAGCAACAGCCGCAGCAGTTTTTTTGAGCCCCCGGCAGAGAGGGAAGCCCGGCGGCGTGAAGCGCGAGAGCTCCACGCGAGTGTGCAAGCTCGCGTTGGCCGGGCTTGCGGCTCGGCGGCGCTCACAACGTACGAAAACAAAAGCGGCGGTCGAGTCTATGGCTCGGCCGCCGCTGTTTATGTTTAGCGTCCTGCTGCCGCGTGAGCGGCCGGCGGGACGGTTGTCGCTGTCGATGTTTCGTCGCTGGCTTTAGTTCTTGACCTCGAACTCCGCATCGATGGCATCATCGTCCGATCCGCCCGAGGCGCCCGCAGCTTGGGCACCCGCAGCCCCGTCGGCTCCGGCAGCAGTCTTCTCGTACAAGACCTTGCCGAAGGCCTGCGCGGCCTGTTCGAGTTCGGTCGTTGCGTTGCGGATGGCCGAGGTATCGCTACCGCCGGTTGCCGTGCGCAATTTCTCGATAGCCTTGTTCAGCGGCTCGCGATCGTTGTCGGTCAACTTCTCGGCGTTCTCGCTCATCTGCTTTTCGAGCTGATAGATCAAGTGCTGGGCCTTGTTGCGAGCTTCGGCCAATTCGAACTGTCGCTTGTCCTCTTCGGCGTGCTCTTCGGCGTCGCGGCGCATGCGCTCGATTTCGTCCTTCGACAATCCCGAGCTCTGCTCGATCTTGACCGACGCCTGCTTGCCGGTGCCCACGTCGCGGGCCGACACATTCAGGATGCCGTTCTGGTCGATATCGAATTTAACTTCGATCTGAGGAACTCCGCGGGGTGCCGGCGGGATGCCTTCGAGGTTGAACTCGCCCAGCAAGCGGTTCTGGCTGGCCATCTTCCGTTCGCCTTGGAACACGCGGACGGTCACAGCGGTTTGTCCGTCGGCGGCCGTCGAAAACGTGTTCTTGCGCTCGGTTGGAATCGTCGTATTGCGCTCGATCAAGGCCGTCATCACGCCACCTTCGGTTTCGATACCCAAGGTCAGCGGAGTGACGTCCAGCAGCAGCACGTCCTTGCGGTCGCCGGCCAAAACGCTGCCCTGAATCGCGGCTCCGATGGCCACGACTTCGTCGGGATTGACCC
>JBQCJB010000926.1:0-5577 GCA_051953155.1 Aureliella sp.
GTTTGGGCGCAACCTTAGCATCGTTTGCGCGACGTCAGCCTGTTATGGCGCTGCGCAGGGCCTGGAGAACGGCTGCGGCGCGCTGTCCGCTGGCGGTGAACTGGGCCAGGCGGCTGCCGTCGGCGTCGAGCGCGAGGTCGCAGCGCAGTACGTCGTCGGGCCAAACCTGCGGGAACTTGTCAGCCCACTCGAGGATCGTCAGGACGGGTTCTGCCAGCCATTCGTCGACGCCAAGATCCCAAACCTCTTCAGCAGATTTCAAGCGGTACAAATCGAGATGCACGATGTCGATCGTGCCGCGGTAACGCTGGACGAGTACGTAAGTCGGACTGGTGACTTGCTCGCGCGGTACGCCCAGATAGCTCGCCACGGAGCGGACCAGCTCCGTCTTGCCTGCTCCCAGCGGTCCGCATAGCGCTAGAGCCAGCGGCACTTGAACGCTGCGGGCAAGAGCCTCGCCCAGCCGCTGCGTATCCTCGAGCGAATTCAGTCGAACCTGGTGGTGCTCAAGCATGCCCGTCGTCGTGCGCGCCGTGCACGTAACCGGTGGCGGGAATTTGTTCGATACGACTGCCACGCCGCGCCCACAAGCCGGTCCGGCTGGTGAAGCGACCGACCGAGATCGCTTGCTCTGGACCGACCAGTTCGTGGAGCTTGGCTAACTCACTCTCGGGCACGGCTAACAGCAATTCAAAATCCTCGCCGTCGCCCAGCGCGTGATCCAGCGGTTCACGGCCGGAGCGCTCGGCCATCTGGCGAGCCGCAGCGGAAATCGGAACGCTGTGCATGTCGAGCACGGCCCCGCAGCCGCTTGCAGTGGCCAAACGCAGCAAGTCGATCGACAAGCCATCGCTGATGTCGATCGCCGCGTGGATGGCCACCTGGCCGCGCACAGCACGACTCCAGGCCAGCCTCGGCTCAAAATCATAGTGCTTGCCCAGCAGGCTGCCGCCTAGCGGCCCGGTCACGACGATCAGGTCGTCCGCCTCGGCCCCGCTGCGCGTCCAAACGCCGCTCGGCTGCGCGCGACCGATCGCGGTCAAGTGCAGCGCCAGCGGGCCAGACCAGCAATTCGTATCGCCGCCAGCGACCGCACAGTTGTGGCGCTCCGCGGCTTCGCAGATGCCTTCGAACAGTTCCGCCGCCAACTCGTCCGACTGGCCATCGGGAAGGCACAGTGACACGAACACGGCGTCGGGTTCGGCGGCCATCGCTGCCAGATCGCTCAAGTTGACGTTGACCAGTTTGCGGCCGAGCCGGCGCGGATCGACGTCCTTCAAAATGAAATGCGTGCCGTCGAGCAAACTGTCGGTCGTGACCACAAAATCGCCGAGACTGGCATCCAGGACGGCTGCGTCATCGCCGATCCCCAGTTTGACCTGGCGCGAGAGACGCGCGGCGCGCATTTTCGCCCAGGCAACGAATGACTGCTCCATGACGTTGCCTTCGGCTTTAAGAATTCGCCTTGGCCCGCGAGTACTCGCCTCGCAGCGCCTTGCGTTCGATCTCGAGAATTTTGGCGACGCGTTGTGCGTGCCGGGGCTGCGGCGCGTAGACCGCCGTCAGGAACGAGCGCATGATTTCAAAGGCCAGCGACGGTCCGATCACCCGCGCGCCGATACACAGCACGTTCATGTCGTCGTGTTCGACCCCTTGATGAGCCGAATACGTGTCGTGACAGAGGCTGGCGCGAATGCCGGGGATCTTGTTGGCGGCCACGCTCACGCCTACGCCGCTGCCGCAGACCAGGATGCCACGGTCGGCTCGGCCGCTGAGTATCTCTTCGGCGACCAGTTCTGCAAAGTCGGGAAAGTCGGAGGGCTGCTCGTCAAATGCGCCGCAGTCCTTGAACTCGATGTTCGCGTCGCGGAGGAATTCCGCGACCATGACTTTCATTGAATAGCCTGCGTGGTCGCCACCGATCACGCATCGCTTGCACGCCCATTTCGACATCAAAAACACCACACCTGTCAGCCGCGGCAAACCACTGGTCCACAAACGTAGCGACTAATGTAGCAACTTTTGCCGCCGGCAGTGACCGGCCATTCAAGCTTGCGGGCGATAAAACCAGGCTTGGACGCGCGCGTGCTCCTGAAAACCGACCTGGTGGTACAGGCGAATCGCCGGCCAGTTGGCGCAGTCGACAGCCGCGATGAACATCTCTCCTCCGAGAGCTTTGGCCGACGCGATGCCCTGCTCGAGCAGCAGCTTGCCATAACCGCGGCCGCGCGAGGTCGGTCCCAGTCCCATATAAACCAGCTCGGCCGCTCGGCTGGGCAGCAGATTGATCAGCACGCATCCGATTGCCTTGCCCTGGCTGACTAAAACCCACCAACCGCTGCGCGACTGGAGCGGCTGGCCATCGAGAAAACCTTCCAGTACGTCCTCCGGCGTTCGCAGGCCGTTGAGGGCTGGGCAATCGAGCGTTTCAATGAAGGTGTGGGCCAGCAGCTGCGTGAGTTTCTCCTGCGGCATGTCCTTGGCGGCAACCCACTCCAGATTCTCCGGCAGCGAAACTGCCGGCCGATCCGCGTCGGCTGCGGGTTCGCCGTGAGCCTTGGGCAGCATCAATACGACTTGCTGCAGTTCGGCCAGCGGCACGAAGCCGGCCAGTTGTACGATCTCCGTCGCGACCGAATCGGTGCCGTCGAGGATGGCCTGGATTTGGACAACGCCGTGGGCACGCACCTCGCCGACCAGGCGATTGAGCAAATCGACCCCCCGGAGCGTCTGGCCTTCGACGGCACGTACGCCGGCCACGGCGGCCACGCGCGCCCCCAGGAGCATCATGTACGCTCCGGCCACGCGCCGTTCGCCCACGCAAAATTCCAGCGGCAGTGGGCTGGAGGATTTCAGTTGGAAGCGGCGCTGGAACTCTTCCAGAGCGGCTCGGACCTCTCCAGCGTCCCTCAGCGGGTCGATCCAGCGAATGAATTCTTCCCAGCGATCCGGCGCGACGGTAGCGACGGCTTCACGCTCTTTGGACCCACCGCTGCCGCCTGCCCCATGAGGATTCGCCTCGCCGAAGAAATTCATACTGTTTCGCTCATCTTATTTTCCGTAGACGACGACGCGGTTGAGATGCAGGATCCCGCGGCCGTCGAGCCCAACTTTGACGTACTGGACTTTCTTGCCGGCAGGAACTTCGGCGTCCCATTCGGCCTGTTTAAGTTGGGTCTTCCACACAGGTTCCCAGTTTTCGCCGTCCTTGGAAACCCACACAGTCAAATTATTGGCTCGATCGTAGAAAGCCGGATTGCGACGGTTCTCGATCCACACGTGCCGAACCTCGCGCGGTTCGGCCAGTTTAATGATGACGGCCGGCGATTCAGTGCCTTTGCCGTCGGGCGAGTGGATCGCGAACTCGCGCTGGCCCGGATCGTTGGCGCTGAGCAGGAACTGCGCATCACGGTTCCACTGCTCCGGCCAGTTGCCGATCTTGATCGTGGCATCGCGCGAGATTTCGGTAAAGCCCGCCCGCTTGCGGAGCTCGCCTTGCTTGGCAGCGCCCGTTTCGATCCAACCGCCCGCGCGGACGACCCGCGGCGTGTTGCGCTGCTGCAGCAAATACTCGAGCAAGTCGAGAAACTCGACCGGGGCGATCGTCTTGACCAGGCCTTCAGGCATCGAACTGGCCTTCATCTCCTTGCGAATCTCGATCTCTTCCTTGTCAATTTCGGCCGTCTTGCCGTTGGCAATTCCGAGCGTCAGCGTCGAGTCGGTTTCCTTGATCACAAAGCCATTGGTGACCGTGCCGTCGGCGGTGAGGACCGAGATGGTCTCAAAGCCCTTGGCGATTTTGTCGTTGGGCCAAACGATCGACTTGATGATATCTTCTTTGGTAGCGCGGACCGCGATATCGCTCAGCGCCGGCCCGAAGTCCTTGCCGATGTCGCCGATGCGATGGCAGGCCGAGCACACGCGGTTGAAGACCGCTTCGCCGTTCTTGGCGTTACCGCCGCGGATGCGGAGCAGCTGTTGCACCGCCCGTTCGCGCTCGCTCTGGGGCACGTCGGGATTGTCGACGACCTTCAGCGGCCGCGCGGCTTCGCCACCCGGACGGGATTTGACCACGTAGTCGGTGAACTGGTCCTTGGCCGCCTGGCTGGCTTTGGCGAGGAACTTACCTTCTTTCTGAGCAGGTCCCCATGCCGGTTCCAAGGCATGCAGCGTGTGTTCGAGCGTGTATTCGATCCAGTAGTCGACCGGATGCTCGGAAACCGCCAAGGCGGTCTCTGCGGCTTCGACCGAGTCGAAGAAGCTCATGGCGCGCACCGCTTCCAACCGCACGCGCGGGTGCTGGTCGTGCACACCGGCAGCCAGCATCTCAAACGCTCCGGGCACGCGTTCGCGTTCGTTGCACAAGGTTGCCATCGCAGCGGCGCGAGCGTGAAAATCTTTGTTCGCGAGCAGCTTGCGCAGCAATTCGACATCGACGCTGCGGAAACTTTCTTCGATCCACATCGCTTCGCACAAGTGGAGCGGTTCGGTGAGCGTGCTGGCCCACTTCTTGGTGGCTGCCAGCACCTGATCGCGATCGCGCGAACGCAGTTCGGTGCGCGCGCGGTAGCGCACGCGCGGTTCGTACGTCTTGAGCTGCTCCAAAAGTTCCTCGATCGATTTGCCATGTTGAGTGATCGGTTCGAGCAGCGGTTTGCGCTTGTTGACCAGGCGATACACGCGGCCATGCACGTGGTCGCGGTTGGGATCGCGCTGCGAATACTGCATGTGTCCGATCAGAGCGCTGCACCAGTCGCCGAACCAGATGGCTCCGTCAGGCCCGACCTGCGGATCGACTGGGCGGAAGAACATGTCGGTCGAGGACAACAAATCCTCGATGCGTTTGCCGTGGAAGCCCGCACCGTTTTCGTCGTCTTCTACGGTGAACCGCGGCATGCCGTGCATGTTGATCACGCAGGCATAGATGAACTGGCCCTGCATGTCGTCGGGGAAGTGCCGACTGAGGATGAATTCATTGCCGACGGCTGGCCGCATCCCCTGGTTGTCGAAGATCGGGGTTAGCGTCCGCCGCGTCGAAATCTCTTTGCCAGTCAGGGGGCTGGTCCAGTGCTGTTGGGCATTCGTTCCGTCCCCGACGATGAACCCACCATCGGTAGGCGTAAGGGCGGCGATTTCGTCCAGACGATCGCTCTGGTCCTGATAGGCGGCCGGCGACGGATGCATGAGAATCCAGGCGCCCGCTGCACTGTTGGCGGCCGTGTTATAGATCAGCTCGTAATAGCCCCCAGCCTGTATATCACCCGCCACAAGGGCCGTTTCGCCATCCGCCTCCGTGAACTTGCGGATTGCTTTCGCCCCGATCCCGTTCACGTTGACCGTGGCTGCGTCGGTGCTGTCGGCGGAGGCCTTGAAAACGAAGCGCCGCCCGTCCGCTAGCGTGGTGAAGGAACTGTTTAACGTCGCGGTGAGGGCGTTCGCGGTGCCGGCGACCGTCACCACGCCGCCCAGGTCGTCCCGCCATTCAGCAATGCGCGCCATGCCTGCCCGTGCAGAGTTGTTCACGAGCTTGCTGTTCATCCCCTCGGTCCAGACGATATCGCCATCGGCGGAATCGTT
>JBQCJB010000927.1:0-20097 GCA_051953155.1 Aureliella sp.
CAGGCAGACTTCCAAAAGGGCTGCCCGATTGAAGGTCGGAATGCAGATCGAAAGCAGCGGCTCGGATCGAACGGTTGCCATGCCAGTCGCTCACGATCCGCTAGTCGCCCTAATCGGAACCTTTGGCGCTAACTCTCGCCAATTGACAGTCGCTCCAACGGCGCGTCAGGCTCTTTCTCCAAGTGGTCGGGGCCGGGATCGAACCGGCGACACATGGATTTTCAGTCCATTGCTCTACCAACTGAGCTACCCGACCGTATCGGAACGACGGACCTTTGGTGCTCGACCCGCGCGAGCTCATCAAGTGGAGCCGCTCGCGTCGGACAGGTCTTGGGGAGATGCTATTGCGTTTGTCCGCGGCTGTCAACGGAAGCGTTGGCCGAGTGGCCGAGTGCCGGCGACGATGGCTACGTCGGCTGGGTCGAGTCGCGCCGCCGAGGCCGCGCCAGCCGGTCGTCCGCTTCGATTAAATTGGGGCTGCAATGGGCTGCGGAGGGCGTCGCTGCGCTTGCAAAAGGCTGAGTGAAAAACGACAATCAGGGTTCGGAGTGCAACACCGCATTTTCTGAGCAAATGCTCGCTGCGGCGGCCGTGACGCGAACCCTTGTGCGCCTTCGGGCCGTACTCATCCTAGTCGGCTCGTCTCTCAAAAAAAGCGGCACCTACGGCTGTTCTTCGCATTGTCAGGAAGCTAACTATCACAATGCCGGCAAAGCAATTCATTGATCAACTCGAAGCCCAAGGCTTGCTCGCTCCCGAAATCGTGGAGGAACTGCGGCGGCAAGTCGAGGAGAGCAAATCGCGCATCACGCCGGCCACGCTGGCTCGACTGCTGGTCGACAGCGGGCACCTGACGAAATTCCAGGCGACCAAGCTCGTGTCGGAGCTGAGCAAAGATGCGCCGACCAAGGCCGGTTCGGGCCGCGCGGCGGCCGCCACCCCCAAAGACGACGAACTCGACCTCGCCCCGCTCGAGGATTCGGCCAACGCCGAACTCGATGCCAACAAAGCGCTCATCATCGACGACGAGGACGATCAGGAGATCACCGACGTCGAGATCGTCGAAGATCCTGACGAAGTCGAAGTCGTCGAAGTCCTCGATGATGACGAACCGGTCGACGTCGTCGAAGTCGTAGAAGTCGTCGACGATGAAGTCGAGGCGGTGCCGGTGGAAGTCGTCGGAGCGCCGAAGAGCGTCAAACGCATCCGCCAGATCGAACGGTCCTCCAGCAGCAGCGGCGCCGCCCCCAAGACGCTGCGAGCGCCGATCACGCGACTACCGAAAACCACACAGCCGACCAAATCGGGTTCCAACCCTTGGGAGTCGCACCGCATCCTGACCGTGGGCGTCGTGCTGGCCGTATTGTTGGTGGCGGCTTCTTTGTTGGTCTGGTACTTCTTGCGCGGCAATGCCGATGCGTTGCTGGCCCAAGCGGAAGAATCGTACAAGCCCAACAATTACGAACTGGCATTGAAGAAGTACGAGAGCTTTGCAGAAAGTTTTTCAGGGCATCCGCAAGCCTCGTTCGCCCGCGTGCGGGCAGGCTTGGCCCGCATGCGCAAGGATATTGAAGGATTGCCCGATCCGACGCAGGCCCTGGCGACCGCCGAAGATGTCTTGCCCAAAATCGTTAAGGAACCGGCTCTGGCCGGTGAACGGGGCGACGTGGCCGGAGCCCTCGTCCTGCTCGCCCAAAAATTCAACTCGCGGGCAGATTCGATTGCGGAAACGAGCAAGAAGAAAGCGTTGATGGCATCGGCCGCCGAACTCGATGCGCTGATCAACGACGCGCAGTACGTCGGCAATACAGCCCGTCAACAGAATGCCATCGCCCTAGCGCGGATCGAAGAAGACCGGCAGCGCATCTTGCGGGACATCAGCCGCGATGAGGAGCTGCAAGCCGCTTTGGCGAACATGGATGCCAAGTTGAAAGAGAATGCGACGGCCGAGGCGTACCAAATTCGCCGCGACCTGATCAACCGTTTCCCGCAGTTGGAAACCGAGCCGAGCGTCTTGGAGCGCATTGCGGAAGCCACCCGCATCCAACAAAGTCTGGTCGTCGCGGCCAGTCCCGACGTCAAGACACAAGCCGAAGCTCCGGAAGCGCCGCAAATCCGCACCGTGGGCTTGGCCAACCGCGTGGGCCGAGATGCGTCGGCACTGGACGGCCGCGTGTTGATCGTCCGCGCCAAGGGATCGGTATACGGTCTGGACGGATTGAGCGGCGCGGTGAAGTGGCGCTATTACATCGGCCGCGACATGTCGGAAGAGCCCGTGTTGCTCTCCCAGGATCCGGTCAGCGATGCCGTGGTCTGCCGCCCCGAACTGGGGCAGTTGACGCGACTGGACGGCGCCACCGGAAAGGTCAAATGGTTCAGCGACCTGGGAGGTGCCGCACATGCGCCGCACGTCGATGGCGAAGACATGCTGGTCTCCCTCCGCGACGGACAATTGCTCGACCTGGATCCCGAATCGGGCCAGCTGAAATGGGCCGTACAGTTGCCGCAAGCTGCCGAACTGAGTCCCGCGGTCAACGCTGAAAAGCCAAACATTTATCTGCCGGGCGACCATAGCAATCTGTATGTTCTCTCCCGCCAGGATGGTAAGTGCCAGGAGGTTTACTACCTCGGGCATCGCTCGGGCACGATTGCTGTCCCGCCGGTGCACCTGCTCGGCCAATTGTTCGTCTTCGAAAATCGCACTTCTGGCCGCTCGTATATCCGCATCTTGCAAACCGACGATGCAGGGCTGAAGCTAACGCAAACCCAGGACCCGATCGAGGTCGAAGGTAACATCGTCACGCCTCCTTTGATCGACGGTCGCAAAGTGGTCGTGCTGTCCGACCGCGGCCAGATCAAGGTGCTGGACATCGAACCGACGAGCGAGAAGAACAAAGTCTCCGTCATCGTCAGCGAGGTTCCCAGCGAAAGCAAACCGACGATCACTTGGGGTGTGAGCGAGGGCAACCAGTTGTGGATGGCCAATTATCGCTTCACGCGTTGGGACATTCAGGTCAGCACCAGCAAGCTCGTCCGGCCGTGGATCAGGGACGACGGCGACCAATTTGTCGGCCCACCCAAAAAATATGGCGACTGCATCGTGCACGCCCGCGTCGTCCGCGGCACGCGCGGCGTGCGCGTCTCCGCAGTGGTCGCCGAGACTGGCGAACCGCTGTGGATGACCGATTTGGGAGTGCCGATCTCCTTGGTCGCTTCGCCAGCGCCCGGCAAGTTCGACGCGATCACTAGCAGCGCCGCACAGTTCACCATCGACGTGGGCCAGTCGCTGATCAATAAACCGGAGACCAATCCCGAGGGTGCCAAGCCAGGCGTGCTGTACGAGAACCCGCGTCTGCTGGCCGACGGTAGCGTGGCGCTCAATAACGTTTCCAACCACAATCGTCTGGCCCTGTATACGCCCGGCGACAGCGGTAACCGCTTGAAAGTCATCACGGCCGATTTTGGCGGTGGCCAGCCTACGTCGCCGCCGGCAGCGGTCGGCGAAAGCCTGGCCTTCGGACTCGACAACGGACAAATGGTCCTGATCGATCCGACCAACGGGGCGCACGTCGCCACGCCGTTCCAGCCGCCGGTCGAACCAGGCCGAAAGCACAAATGGAACCAGCCTGTGTTTCTCGAAGAAACCAACACCTTGTTCGCTACCGACAGCCGCCGCAAGCTCTATCGCATCGCTGTCGCCCAGACGCTGCGCTCGCTGGCCGACGTCGACATCGAAGGCTCGGTGCTCGGCCCGTTGGCCACCGTCGGTACGCAGGTCGTAGCCGTGCTGTCCAATCAAACCGACGAGCGTCTATTGGTGCTCGATGGAACTTCACTGGCCAAGGTGGCCACGCCCGCACTCGACGGGCGCTGGCTGTCCGGTCCATTCCCGCTCAGCCACGATGCCATCGTCGTACAGACCGACCGCAAACTGCAAGCCTTCGGCGTGGGCGGAGCGAAGCTTTGGGAGATCGATTTTCCGCGCGTGCGTCTGGCAGCTCCACCGCTGGTCGGGGCTACCGGCCTGGCCATTGCCGCGACCGACGGACAAGCCTGGCTGATCGACCCGGCCAACGGCCAGATCCGCAGCGAGCTCAACGCCGGGCAACCGCTCAGCGCCGCGCCGCTGGCCGTCCCCGGCGGCATGATGCTCGGCACCGACGAAGGCACCGTGCTGCTCATGCGATTGTCAAACGCCAAACCGGCGACGGCCGCCCCGCCGGTGGGCGACGCCGCCCAGGCCGCGGTGACGACGGAGGGGCCGCAGTAATGCGCAGCCAGCCACTCCAAGTCGATGGCGCTGGTCCGGCTGGTCCAGCGCCGGCGCTCGCGCCGTCAGTTGCCAGGCGCCGTGGGTGGGCATTTTTTCTTTTGGCCGCGGTGGTGCTGGGGCTAGGCGCGGCCGGAGTGGCCAATGCGCAGGAGGCCGCGCTGCCGGTAGAAGAAACGCCGCTGATCGACAGTCCTCCCTTCGACGTCATCGTCTTGACCGAAGCGGCTGGCGGCAAGCGCGTGAAAATCAGCCCGATCGCCGACCGGAATATGACGCAGCGTCCGAGCGATAACACCAAGCTGGAAGTCGTCCTGCTGTCCCATCCCGATCGTCGCTATGAAATCGCCTGGCGGGACATTGCGCGGATCGAACTATTCGAACGGATGATCTACGACGAGGCTTTGAAAAAACTGGCGGAAAAGGATTTCGTAACCGCCTTCATGGACCTCAGCTTCTTGATGACCAACTATCCCAAGACGCCGAATCTTGAAAAACTGCGCCTCGATTTTCTGTTCCAGAGCGCGGCAGTCATGTTCTCGGAATCCAAGTCCGATTTCAATCGCTACTTTCAAACGCTGTCGACGCTCGAGGAACTGCGGGCCACGGCGCCGGAATTCGAGGAACGCAGCGTCATCAACGGCCTGTCGCGCGTGACCGATACGCTGCTGCGCTATTACAAGAACGAAGGGGACTTGAGCAGCGCCAAGAAACTGCTCGAGCGGATGGACCAGCAGTACGGCGATACGCTGCCCAGCGTGGCTACCTGGAAGGCCGAGTTCAAACAGATGGCCGAGACGCGGAAAGAAGAAGCGATTGCCCTGATGGAAGCCGGCAAGTTTCGCGAGGCTCGCGAGGCTGCGCTCGATATGGCCAACATTTCGTCAGCGGTTTCCGGCGGCGCGGAACTGTTGGCCGAGATGCGCCGCCGGCATCCGATGGTCCGCGTCGGCGTCCTGCAGCGATCCGGCGAACTCGATCCGTCCAGCGTCTTCAGCTGGTCAGCCCGTCGGGCCGGCGCCTTGGTCTATCGCCCGGTAGTGCGCTTTACGCAGACGGGCTTCGAAGGAGGACGTTATGACTTCGCACTCGGCAAAATGAAGCAGAGCGAGGACCATCAGCAGTTGACATTGACCGTCGATCCCAAGATCGCTCGAACCAACCACGCGCAGCTCGACGCGTTCGAACTGACGCAAATCTTGAGCAGCCGAGCCACGCCGGGTGCGCAAGACTACGACGCTTCGTGGGCAGCGATCGTGCGCTCGCTGGCGACCCCCAGCCCGACGCAGATCCAAGTTCGGTTGCAGCGGCCACATGTTCTGCCGCACGCCTTGATCCAGTTCTCCTTGCCCGACACGAAACAGTCTGCCAGTCCGCTGCCGGGCGACTACCGCATCAATGTCGTCGAAGAAAACGAGACCTCGTTCGTGCTGCGCACGCCCGATTCCAAAACCGAACAACCGGTCGAAATCGTGGAAGTTCACTATGACGACCCCAAGCTGGCGATGAACGATCTGCTGCGAGGCGAGATCGATGCCCTGGATCAACTTTTTCCGGGCGACGCGCGGCGTTACGGGCAGTCGCAAAAATTGTCCATCGGCAGCTATGCGTTGCCCTCGGTGCACATGCTCGTGCCCGTTTCCGATCATCCCTATCTGGCCAAGGAAAAATTCCGCCGCGCGTTAATGTATGCGACCAATCGCCAAGACATCCTGACCGGTGAATTGCTCGGCAGCGATGACCCGCGCGATGGCCGCGTTATCAGCGGTCCGTTTCCCGTCGGTATTAATAAAAACGATCCGCTCAGCTATGCCAACGATTCGTCGATCGAACCGATGCCCTACGATCCACGGCTGGCCAAACTTCTGCTTTACATGGTCGACAGCGAAGTCACCTCGCAAAGCGCCCGCTTCAAGATTCCTGTTCCCGAGAAAACGCCGCTGAAACTGGGCGTGCCGAATTTCGAACTGGCCCGCGTGGCTGCTGAAGCGCTCATCCAGCAGTGGAGCCTGGTCGGCGTCAAAGCCGAAGTGGTCGTGCTGTCGGAAGGCCAAGTATTCGGTGGTGACAAGCCATGCGACCTGGTCTACGTCACCGCGACGATGTGGGAGCCTGCGATCGATATCGAACGCTTGCTCGGCGGCAACGGACCAGCCAGCACGGACAATCCTTTCATCGTCCAGGGCCTGACCCGATTGCGTCAGGCCAGAAGCTGGCGCGAAGTGCGGACGGCTCTGCAGGATCTGCACCGCTTGGTCGATTACCACCTGCCGCTGATGCCGCTGTGGCAGGTGACGGATCGATTTGCATATACGTCGGAGCTCCGCGGTCTCGACTCGGGCTCGGTCGCCTTCTATCAAGACGTGCGCGACTGGCGGCTCGTCTCACCCAGCGTTCCCGTAGCAGCGCGGCGGCCGGTGCCATGAAGAAATTTTTAATCGAAGTGACGATGCCGCATGCACTGGCGGCCGCGACGCGCAACCGCGTCGCCGCGTCCGTGGGTCGAGTCAGCGTTCGCTTGAGCGTTTGGGGCGCTCTGTGGCTCGCCATTGCGATGGCGATGCCAGCCGGACGCGCGCAGGCCGAAGAAGCTTGGGAATTCGAGCCCTACAAGGTCTGCGTCTGGACGGCGCTCGATCCCTCAGTGGATACATCCGAGCCCGCCCATCGCCAGGTGACGGCCAAGACGATGGCTGGACTGGAAAGCACTTTTGGTCCCGCCTGGAGAATGACGGTCGCTAGCGCGCCGCCGCATCTGGAAACGTTGATCGCCCGCGGCCCCGAGGCACTGGCGGTCGAGGATTTTACAGTTCGCGATTTGGTGCTGGTGCTGATCAAAGACGATCCGGCCACCAAGACGTTGCGCGTATTGGAAACAGCCGTCGAACAGCTCGAAAAAATCGCCATCATCCGGTCGGACCGGCAACAACTGGAGATCGACAGTCAGCCATTCGCCAAGACCGACAAGTTGGTGCCGCTACTGCTCGACAAAGCCAACGAGCTGTTCGAGAGCTACGCTGATTTGGGCGTGGCGTTGAAAGAGAGAAAAATCAGCGCGGCCTTGATCCCGCGCGGTGAATTGTCCGCTTTTGCGGCGGACACCCGCTTGATAACGACCAGCCTACCGTGGCATGTCGAGCGGATTCTGCATGACTTCGACAAGTTGTTCCTGGTCCGCATCGAGCGCGGGATAGAAGAGTACCGCGTGGCGGTGGGCGAACTCGATTGCCCGATGCGGCACTTCGGACCGACGCTCGCCGGAGCCACGGTCAATTGGAAAAACGTCCCCTCGGTCGCCGTTGATTGCTTTGTCAGAGCCTTTGCTCCGGTAGCTCGCATCGAAGAGGCCAACGGTCGAGTGGTGGGACTGCGAACCCGCGCCGGCGGCTTGATCGGCCAACGAAATCCCGCCTTCATCCAGCCGGGCGATGTGCTCCAGCCGATGATTCGCCGCGATGACCGGCGAGGCGTGGCAACGCTGCTGGAACCCATTCCATGGACGTACATCGCCATCACCAGCGGAGACGGCATCCGCATCGAAGGCACGGTGCTCTCGGCCCTGGGCAACATCTTGCAGGGCAAACAAACGCGGCGGGCGCAGCGGGTCGCCTTGCGCGTGCGCCCCACGGGCGACCACAGCGACATCAAGGTCGTCATGCGGACCGATCTCTCGCAGGCCCAACCAGGCTGCCAGGTGTACGAGCGGGATTTGATGACCGAAGAGCTGCGCTTAGTCGGCAACACCGATTGGCGCGGGATCATCACCATCGATCGGCCAGACCCTCCGGGCTCGATTCTGCCGGAAGACGAGCGCATCAAGCGAGCCGAAGCGCGCCGTCAAGCGGCCGAGCTAGCCGCTCAAGCTGCCGCTGACGCCGAGGCCGAACGCGCCGCGCGGCAGAAGGCGGCCCAAGAAGCCGCCGATAAAAATGAAACATCGCCGGCTGAGCCACCTGCCGAGGAAGAAGATCGCCGCGGGCCGAGCGGACAACCTGCGGCAGCCGAGGCCAACGTCGCGCAAGCCGTTCCACTTCCTAGCGCCGAATCTACGGCGCCAGCCGCTCCGGGCGGCGCCAGCCCGAGCGTCGCCGGCGCCGCTGCGGTCGACGATTTGACCGAACTGCAGGCAGTCAGCATACCGCTGCGGCAGCCGCTCATGCTGTTTTATGTCAAGAGCGGTGACCTGATCCTTGCCCGTTTGCCCTTGGTACCCGGTTTGAACGAAGTCGAACTTGCTGATCTGCCCAGCGACGCGCGGCGGCTGGAAGCCGAGGCGATCTTGCGCGGATTCCAGGGAGACATCATCGATCTGATCGGACGCCGAGCCCTGGCGGCGGCGCGCGTGAGCAAGTACTTGAGCGAAAAGAAGTTCGACGAAGCCGAAGAAGTCATCGGCGAAGTGCGACGCCTGCGCGATTATAAGACGATGGCCGACTCGCTCGACGGGATCCAGCGGCGACTGTTGGACGAATCCAAGGAAGCAATACCGCTGGCGGCCAAGTCGCGGATCGATCGCATGACGCAAACGACCCGCGACATGTTGCAGAAGTATTTGGAAAACGACTTGGGTTTGAAACTCGACCGCGACCTCCGACAGGCCCGCGCCAAAGCGCTGGAGGACGAAAAGGCCGAGGCAGAGCGCCAAGCCGCGGAAGCCAAAGCTGCCGCGGCGAAAGCGGCTGAAAAAGGTGGCGACAAGAAGAGCCAGCCCGCCGGCTCGTCGTCGACCACCACCTCCAGCAACTAGCCTGGCGGCTCGCCCAATGGCAGTTCGCCCAATGGCGGAGCGCAAAAAAACCTCGGCCGGCGATGCGGGCGTTCCAAGGGGCGCGTCTCGCACCTCCGATACAATGCGGCACGCGAACTGCTGGACTTTTGGCGAAGCTGATCGCTCGGCGACCAGCCGTGGGCCTGTCTGAACTATGATTGGGATGCTTTCATCGGATGCGCCTTCCGGCGTTCCCCGCGCTTGGCAACTTTTGCTTTCCGGCTTCAGAACTGCGCAATGACGACGACCGAGACGCCTCAACTCCATTCGCTGGCTGCCAAATCCCTGGCGCGCGTCCTGCCGAAGCTCGAAGAGCGATTTTCCAACCAGACTGAGGCCGGGCAGTGGGAGGCCTTCACGCGGCGGTTGAGCAAACATTTTCCGCGGCTGTTCGAGCGCTTCTTCCAGCTGTATTCGCGCAACTACGATTTTTTCTATCACCTCGAAGAAATGCTCTCTACGCTCAGCCAGAGCTGGATCGAGCGCGAAGCGGAACTCAAGGCCCTCGACGCGCTGCGCGAGATGCATCCGCAGTGGTACCAGTGGCAGCGAATGGTCGGCGCAACGTGCTACGTCGATCTGTTCGGCGGTGACTTGCAGGGTCTGCGCGAGCGCATTCCCTATCTGACCGAACTGGGCATCACCTATTTGCACTTGATGCCGCTGTTCAGCACTCCCTCCGGAGATAACGACGGCGGCTATGCGATTAGCGATTACCGCGAGGTCAATCCGCGGCTCGGGTCGATGGAGCAGCTGCGCCAACTGGCCACCGAGCTGCGTCACTACGGCATCTCGCTGGTGCTCGACTTCGTCTTCAACCACACCTCCGACGAACATGCCTGGGCACAGCGGGCCATGGAAGGGGATGCTGATTATCAGGCGTACTATCGCATGTTCGCCAATCGCGAAATGCCCAATGCCTACGAGAAGACGCTGGGCGAAATTTTCCCCGACGAACATCCCGGTGCGTTCACCTACCGCTCGCGGATCGGCAAGTGGGTTTGGACGACGTTCCACAATTACCAGTGGGATCTCAACTACGAGAATCCGGAAGTATTCGTCCGCATGCTGGGCGAGATGCTTTTTCTGGCCAACCAAGGCGTCGAAATCCTGCGACTGGATGCAGCTGCGTTCATCTGGAAACGCTTGGGAACTTCCTGCCAGAACCTGCCAGAGGCCCATTGGCTGATCCAAGCCTACAACGCAGCGGTCCAGATCGCAGCCCCGGCGATGGTCTTCAAATCGGAAGCCATCGTCCATCCGGATGAAGTTCGCAAGTACGTCCATCGTGACGAATGCCAACTTTCGTACAACCCGCAACTGATGGCCCTGCTGTGGAATTCGCTGGCGACTCGCGAGGTCAAGGTCATGACCAACGCGCTGCGGCACCGATTCCAGATTCCGATGGACTGCGAGTGGGTCAATTACGTTCGCTGCCACGACGACATCGGTTGGGCGATCTCCGACGACGACATCGCCTCAGGCGGCTTTGATCCGAACTTGCATCGCCGCTTTCTGACGAACTTCTATACGGGGAAGGACGAGTCGAGCTTCGCACTGGGCGAGCCGTTTCAAGTCGATCCGATCACCGGCGATGCCCGCGTCTCGGGCATGTGCGCCTCGCTGGCTGGACTCGAGAAAGCCATACTCAAGGACGACAAGGAGGAGATCGATTTGGCGATCGGACGCGTCTTGTTGCTCTACGGTGTGGCGATCACGATCGGCGGCATCCCGCTGATCTACTTGGGCGACGAAATCGCCAGCGTCAACGATTACGGTTACAAGATGATCGCCGACAAACAGGGCGATTCGCGCTGGCTGCAGCGCGGTGCCTTCGATTGGCAACGGGCCGAACTGCGCCGCGATCCGACCACGCCTGCCGGTCGCGTCTATCAAGGTCTGCTGCGTCTGTTGCAGCTGCGCCGACAGAACCAGGCCTTCCAGCCAGGCATCACCGAGTTCGTCGACACGGGCAACGATCACGTTTTCGGATTCTTTCGCAATCACCGCGAGCACAGCGTGTTGGTCTTCGGCAATTTCACCGAACGACCGCAAACGATCGAAGGGCGACGCTTGCGGTTGCTCGGCCTGCGCAGAACCGTGGTCGATCAAATCGCCGGCCAGACGATTACGGCCGACCGCGAAATGACCATGCTGCCCTATCAGTTCATGGTCATCGCTCGGCCCGTCTAGGTCCGTTTTCTCAAGCCTGGCTTTGGAGCGCTGAAAAGTAGGACAGGCCTCCGGCCTGTCTCAGCCTGCCACACGCCATTAGCATGATAATCAGCTCAAGGGTACCTTTCTCCTTCGATCGGCCCTCACCCCCCAGCCCCTCTCCCCGAAGCGGGGCGCGGGGGGGACCGGTTGTATGTTGAGCTTCGGTCGCGATCAGCTCTCCCCGAAGCGGGCCAAAAGTAGGACAGGCCTCCGGCCTGTCTCAGCCTGCCACACGCCATTGGCATCACGGATAGCTCACGACTAGCTCACGACTAGCTCACGACTAGATCGCGGCTAACAAGCGAAGAAAGTTTACCGATCGAGACGATAAGGCTGCGGGTCGAGGTGGGGTGGGGCACCGGTGATCAGTTCGGAGACCAACTTGCCAGTCGCTGGGGCCATGCTCAGGCCCAGCATATTGTGCCCGGCTGCCACGATCAGGTTTTCGAAGCGAGGCGACGCTCCGATCAGCGGCACGCTGTCGACGGTCATTGGCCGCCAGCCATACCACGTTTCCAACTCGGGCTCGCCTACCGGTTCAACCAAGTACGGCCGCGCGCCGCTGCGCAGCAGCTCCAGACGCTCTGGCCGGATCGTCGTGTCGTAGCCGGCAAACTCCATGATCGAGCCGAGGCGGTAACCGCTCTGCATGGGCGTCACCGCGACGCGATGCTCCGGAAATATCAACGGGATGCGAGGGCAGCGGGCTGGGCGAGGCATAGTGATCGAATATCCTTTGCCCGGCTGAATCGCCAAACGCCGGCCGACGACCTTGGCCAACTGCGGCGTCCAGGCTCCCGTTGCCAACACAAACTGATCGGCGTCCAAGGCTCCGCAACTGGTCATCGCGCGGCGAGCCACACCGGACTGGCCTTCGATCTCATGCAGTTCGCAGTTCTCGAGAAAGCAGACGCCCAGGCGGGTCAGCTGCTCGCGCCAACTGCTGACCAGCCGGTCGGGGCGCAGGTGACCGTCGTGCTCGTAGTACCAACCACCTGCGATCGTCGGCTTGAGCGCCGGCTCGAGCGCGCAGGCAGCTGCTGCATCCAACTGCTGCGCCGGCTCGTCAAAGGCTTCGCTCAGCAAGCGGTTGGTCGGCTCGTAGCTCTCGAGAGCTCGCTGCGTTTGATAGACAAAGAACAGTCCGCGCCGCTCCCACTCGCAGTCGAGTCCCCCGGGCGCGAGCATCTGTTCGTACTCCGCCAACGACGAGGCCAACAGCGGCTGGATGGCGGACGCAGCACTTAGCATGTCGCGGCGGTTGCATCGCCGCGCAAAAGCGGCCAGCCAACTCCAAAGACTTGGATCGAGCCGAGGGCGAATGCGAAAAGGGCTCGATGGGCTGAGCAACGCTTGGATGGCGGCTCGTAAGGCGCCCGGTTCGGCCAGCGGCAATACGTGGCTTGGACAGACCAGGCCGCAGTTGCCGTGCGAACATGCGCCGCCGATCGCGCCGCGGTCGAGCACAGTAACCTGACGACCGGCGCGCGTGAGATAGGCGGCCGATGCCAACCCGATCAGCCCGCCGCCAATAACCAGCACGGTGCCGTCGCTTCGTGTCATGCCTCGATTCCCATGCAGAAGGGATCGCGAGGATCCAGAACGAGTTCGGCTTCTGCGTTGACGAAGGCCGAACCGACCAGCGAGACGCGGACGTTTGCGATACCTGCGAGGCTGTTCGCCGGTTCGATTGTTTCGTATGTCGCCTCGAAGGTGCTTCCGATGATGCTGGCTTGCCGCCAGACTTGGCCCGGCGCGAGCGAGCCGTCGGCGGCCAGACAGGCCAGTTTGGCACTTGTACCGGTCCCGCACGGAGAGCGATCGAACGCATCGCCTGGACAGAGGACAAAGTTGCGCGCATCGACTCGCTCGCCGGGCAGCGGCTTGCCGATCAGTTCAACGTGATCGATCTCGGCTCCATCGGCGCCGGTAATATTCTGGGCTCGCAACTGCCGACGGATCTCCTTGGCAAGCTCGAGCAGAGAATCTTTATTGCCAGGCGCGATCTCGACGTCACCGGAGGGGCAGAGAAAAAACCAGTTTCCGCCCCAGGCGATATCGCCAATCAGCGACCGTCCATCCTTCAGTCGGACCGGCACCCTTGCGCGATAGCGGTAACTGGGGACGTTCTCGATGCGGACCCTCTGGTCGCTGAGCAATTCGAACCACACTTTGCCGGCGGGAGTATCGAGTGCATGACGGCCGCGACCAGCCCGCCCGAGATGGGCCAGGGCCACAGCAACGCCGATGGTTCCATGGCCGCACATGCCGAGGTAGCCGACATTGTTGAAAAAGATGACTCCCGCGAGACTTTCGGTGTCATGCGGCTCGGTCAGCAAGGCCCCGACCATCACGTCGGAGCCGCGCGGCTCGCACACGATGGCTCGCCGCCAAGGATCAAAGCTTGCTGCGAACCGCCCGCGTCGCTCGAGCAGGGAACCGGAGCCCAGGTCCGGACCGCCGGCGATGACTACCCGCGTCGGCTCGCCCCCGGTGTGCGTATCGATGACTCGAATGCGATGCGGCGCGGAAGGGTGCATGGTGAAACGCCATCAAGCAAGCAGTTGACCGCCGCAGTTCGCCTGGCACTGGGCGACGATGTTGTTGACCGCCGCATCGACTTCGGCGCTGGTCAGCGTGCGCTGGGGACTTTGAAAGACCAACGACAGCAGCAGTCGCTTCTTGCCCGGTCCATCCTTCTTTTCGTCGCGGTACGTTTCACGGTACTCGACGCGTTGCAGGAACTGGCCTCCGCCTGCCTTGCAAACCTGTTCCAGTTGCGACCAACGCAGCGCCTCGTCGAGCACAAAGTTCAGATCGCGCGTAATCGAAGGGTAGGGACTAACGCGAACCGCCCGGCGAATTTCTTCCAAGGCGCCGATCAACGTTTCGAGCGCCAACTCGGCGACCGCCGTGTCCCCTTCCAGGCCAAGCGTTTTGGATACTTTGCGATGGATCAGTCCGACGTAGCCGAGCAGTTGGCCGTCGAGCTGATAACGAGTCGCGGTTCCGCGCGCGAACATCGCATGCTCAAACGGAGCGGCAACCAAAACCGCACTCCGCGCCGCGACCGAGTCGATCATCTCCTCGACCAGCCCCTTGGTCGCCAGTAGGTCTTGGCCGGTGACCAACCCGAGCGTCGCCTGTTCGCGAGGCAGGGCGGCCGGATCGGCGCCGGGAAGGTAGATCGTGGCCACTTCGTACAGACTGGCATCCCGCGCGGCTTGCGATTGATTCCAGGCTCGAGCGATCAACAGGCTCGACAGCAACGTTCGTCGCAACGTTTTCGCACCTTCCAACAACGGTGCTTCGGTGGTCAGGGCCGGCGCATCGGTCCAAACGCTCCCACACGCATCCACTGACGCGGGCACGATGCTCGGAGTCAGTGCCTCGTCGACTCCATAGGCGCTCAGCACTGGCCGCAGCCGCGTCAGCACGATGTCCTTGGGACGCTGGGCGGCTACGCTCAGTGGCACGACGGCATCTTCGGGAATCTGGTCGTAACCGTGGATGCGGGCAACTTCTTCGATCAAGTCGATTTCGCGATAAACGTCGCGTCGCCACGACGGCGCTACCACCTTCAACGGCCCTGTGCCGCTCGCTTCGACCGCACAGCCGAGCGCCTGGAGGATGCGGACGACTTCCGCTCTGGGGACATCGATTCCCAACACGCGCGGAATCTGCTCGAGGCGTAGCGTGATCGGCTGGGCTGGAGCGGCGTGCGCACCGGTGTCGACGACGCCTTGGGCCAGCGTACCACCGGCGACTTGAAGAATCAGTTCGCAGCAACGCAGGCTAGCCCATTCCAGTCCGGCGGGGTCGGGCCGCCGCTCGAAGCGAAACGACGAAGGGCTGTGCAGCTTGAGCAGCCGCGCCGCGCGGCGAATGGCCAGCGGCTCGAAGGCAGCGGCCTCGATCAGCAAGCGCGTCGTCGTCGGACTGACCTCGCTCTCGGCCCCGCCCATGACGCCGCCTAGTGCCACGGCTTGCTGGGCATCGGCGATAACGACCATCTGCTGGTCGAGCTCATAAGTCCGATGATCGATGGCGAGAAATTTTTCGTTCTCAGCCGCAGGTCGGACGATGATCTTGCCGCCCGCGAGCTTGTCCAGATCGAACGCGTGCAGCGGCTGGCCACATTCCATCATCACGTAGTTGGTGACGTCGACGACATTGTTGACCGGTTTGATACCGACGGCCGTTAGCCGCCGCGTCAACCACTCCGGGCTGGGTCCAATCTTCACTCCTTCGATGACGCGGGCGGTATAACGCGGGCAGGCACCGGGGAAGCGATTCTCGACTTGCAGCAGATCCTGGGCGCGGGCCGCGGCGTTTTCACGCGGGGCCGGTCGGGGAATCGTCAGCTGCCGCTCGAGCAGCACGGCGGCTTCGCGGGCGACGCCGATGTGCCCCAAGCAATCACAGCGATTGCTGGTGACTTCCAGATCGATGACCGTATCGCTGCCGACCTGCGTAGTCGATTCGTGGTTGAGTCCGGACATGGCGAACTGGTTGGCCAGTTCATCTGGATCGACCTTTTCCAGAGGCACGTACTGCGCAAGCCATTCCCAGCAAACCAACATGGCCCAGCCTTAAAATGACGGACAAATTCTCGTTCTAAAACTGTTCCAAGAACCGGAGATCGTTGCGGAACAGATCGCGGATATCTTCGATGCCGTGGCGCCCCATGCACAAGCGTTCGACGCCCAGCCCGAACGCAAATCCGGTAACTTCTTCCGGATCGTAGCCCACGGCCCGCAAGACGTTCGGGTCGACCATCCCGGCTCCGCCGAACTCGATCCATTTGCCCTTCCAGGAGAAGTCGGCCTCGACGCTCGGTTCGGTGAACGGAAAGAAACTCGGTCGAAAGCGGATGTGCACGTCGGCCCCGAGATAGTTCGTGGCGAACATTCTCAGGACGCTTTTCAGCTGAGCCATGGTCACGCCGCGATCGATCCACAAACCTTCCATTTGATGGAACATTGGAAAGTGGGTTTGATCAGGTGCGTCGGGACGATAGACGCGACCGAGCGAGATGATGCGCACCGGCGGCGGCGTGCATTCCATGACGCGGATCTGCACCGTGCTGGTCTGGCTGCGCAGCAATCGCGCATCGGGCGCCGACGGATCGTGGAGCGCCGTGCGGCCAGCGGATCGCGCGCCTGAGGCCGCGTCGCCTGCGGCCCGCTCGGCACAGGCCAAAAAGAAATTGTCCAGCGGATCGCGAGCCGGATGGTCGTCGGGAATATTCAGCGCGACAAAGTTGTGCCAGGTATCCTCGACCTCGGGGCCTTCGACCACGGCAAACCCGAGCCGTCCCATGATCTGCTTGAGGTGCTCGATCGTTTGCGTAATCGGATGGATGTGCCCCAGTCGCCGTCTCTGGCCTGGCAGCGTCGGCTCGAGCCCTTTGACAACGGCCTGGTCGGGTCCGCCGTTTTCCAGCCGGGCGGCGGCCGCTTCGAGAGCGGCCTGAATCCGCTGCTTGACCAGGTTGAATCGCTCGTAGCCGGCCCGTTTGGAATCTGGCGGCAGGGAGCCGACGTCCTTTTGGACCGCCTTCATCTGGCCGCTGCGCGCTCCGACGAACTGCACGCGGGCCTGTTCAAAGGCGGCAGAATCCGCTGCGGCGGCGAACGCATTTTCAGCGTCGACCGCCAAGCGATCTAACGTCGTCAGAAGTTGGTCGAGTTCCATGGATGGCCCACCGCTACGCCTTTACCGGGCCGTATGTTTAGCCCGCCAAGGCGGCTTTGACCTTCTCGACGACAACTTGGAAACCAGCCGGATCGTGAATCGCCATTTCCGACAACTGCTTGCGATCGAGCTGGATGTTGGCCTTGTGCAGGCCATGAATGAACTGGCTGTAGCGGATCTCGTGCTGGCCGCAGGCGGCCGACAGGCGAGTGATCCACAGGCGGCGGAATTGACGCTTCTTGGCGCGGCGGTCGCGAAACGCGAACACGCCGGCACGGATCAAGGTTTCCTTGGCCGTACGCAGCAGTTTGCGACGACCGCCTACATAACCGGCGGCGCGCTTGAGAATACGCTTGTTTGCTTGGCGCCTGGCGGCACCCTTCCTGGTTCTCATCGATCGAACTCTTTCAAACTGTCAACCTCAGGTCCTCGTCGGCCGTCACAGCGGCCAGCCTTCGCCGACGAGCGTTGCACCCAGGTAACTGGACTAAAAAACTGAAAATCAAACCATCACAGTGGCTGGCCAACCGCACTCCGAGCGTGCGACCGTTAGTAGCTGTTGCCGCGCAGAGCGTTGTGGATCATACGCGTGAACGGGGTGTCGAGCACTCGCGTACCGCGCAAATTCCGTTTGCGCTTGTTGCTCATGCGCACCGCCAGGTGGCTGGTGCCCGCGCCGCGGTGCTTCACCTTGCCGGTCGCGGTCAGGCGGAACCGTTTCTTGGTTCCTTTATGCGTTTTCATCTTGGGCATTGCGAAGTCGCTCCTTGCATGCGACGCACTGAAAAGCTGGAAAACGCAGGATTTTAACGGGGCCGCTGCCGAACCACAAGCCGTAATTGCTGGCTAAGTCCGCCGAAAACCGCGTAATTTGACACCGCTGCCAGGCGGCTTATCGGGCCGCAACCAACTCCCGCGCCTCTTTGTCGAGCTCCGCCGCTTTGGCCTCGGCCTCCGCCAACGGCAAGCCGGCGGCGACTCCGGGTCGCCGATGCCCCGTCGCCGTCAACCAGGCCAGCTTGAGTACCTGTTGTTTGGCGGCAACCAGTTTGACGATCTCCGCGGCGTGCGGATGCTGCGGTAGCCCCCGCTCGTCGAGAGCCAGCCCCCAAGCCTCAGCCAAGGGGCGAGCCATCACGGCTTGGCCGGCTGCATCGGGATGCACGCCATCGCGCGTGAAGGAAAAATTCGGTTGGCTGCGGCGCCGCGCCTCGACTGCCTCCTGCATGGCTCGGTGTACATCAAAAACTTGCCATCCCTCGGATCGCTTATCCAGCAACCATTTGGAATAGGCGGCCAGCACCTGGTCGTAGCCTTCGTACGGCTGGCGATACTCCTCGAGGCCGGCCGGCAGCAACCGTGATTGAATCGGCAGCGCATCGAAAAAGGCTGGAGTCAAATGGATGATTTTTTCGCCGCGACCGACAACCGCTTGATGCAGCCTCTCGATGCCCGAGCGGAAAGCGGCAAAACGCTCTTCGGATAGTGGGTAATAGATGCCGTCGTTCATGCCGTAGCAGGCCACGACCAGATCGGGGCGCGTCTGGTCGAGAACCCGCTCGAGCCGTTCATGCAAGTCGGGTCGGGGAAATTTGCCCGAGGCATGGCCGGGCTCGGAGAGGCCCGAAACCGTTTCGCTCGACAGCCCGAGGTTCAGCACCTCGATGTGCCGCTCCGGTTGGCTGACAAGGATTGCCGCTTCGAGACTAGCGACATAGCCTCCTGCATGCGTGATGCTGTCTCCGAGAAAAACGATCCGCTTCGCTTCCGGCAATTGCCCTTGGCCATGGGCCGTCCCTCCGAATCCCAGCGGCACGAGTCCCAGAGACGCGAGCACCGCCCAACCGACCAGGGTCAGGCGTCCTGTAACCCAATTCGATCCAACACAACGCATCATCGTAGGCCTCACTGGTGGAGCGCAGAAGCTTCGAATCACTTTTTCTTGACGGGCTTTGACACCGCTGGCAGCTCTTGTTTGTTGAGCCACGTTTCGTATCCCTTGGCGCGGCCGCCGACGTAATGGTAATCGTCAAACGCCTCGGGGTGCCCCAGGGCACGCGGATCTCCCTCCTCGCGCAGCATCGCCATCATCCGCGTCTGCATTTGCAGCATTTGCTCGCGAAACGCCAGATCGCTGGCCAGGTTGCGAACGCACTCCGGATCGTCGCTCAGGCGGTAGAGCTCGTCGGGTTGACGCTTGCCGAAGGAGAGATCGTAGAAATAGCCTCCCAGCGATTTGATGATTTCCTTGGTCGGCCCGGGATCGCAGTTGCCGAAGTCGGTTTCCGGATTGCCTGCGGGCCAACGCTCCGGATGAAAGTTGTGCACGTACAAGAATTCGCGCGTCCGCAGCGCTCGCACCGGATAGCCCTGATCGAATGGGCGCCCGATGTCGTGACGTTCCTTGCCGATAAGCATCGCATCGCGGTTTTCAATCCAGCCGGAGCGTTCCGAGCGCAGGATGGCCAGCAGGCTGCGGCCGGTCATTTGCGGATCGGGTTTCAAACCCGCCAACTCGAGAAACGTAGGCGCCAGATCGCGTACATTCACAAAATCCTCGACGACGCGGCCAGCCTTGATCGCCGCGCCCCAGCGGATGGCCAACGGCAGATGAAAACCATCTTCGTGAATCTGTCCTTTGACATAGGGGAAGGGCATGCCGTGGTCTGAGGTCACGACCACGAGCGTATTGTCCAGTTGGCCCGCTTTCTCGAGCGTCTCGAGCGCGCGCCCGATCTGCGCGTCACCCCATTCGACTTCGATCGCGTAATCGAGCAAATCGCTGCGCACCGCCGGCAGGTCAGGTAGGAACCGCGGCACGTCGACTTGATCCAAGGCTTTGCCCAAACGCTCGCCCGATCCCGGTTCGTACGGTCGATGCGGCTCCTGAAAGCCCATCCAAAAGCAGAACGGCTGGTCCGCCGGCTTGGCCTCGAGGAACGCTTCAAAGTTCGTCGCGTAGTCGATCTTGCCGATGCCGCTGGCGACGGGCTTGAGCCGCGCTGCATCGAAGCTCGGCCCGGCCGGATTGCGCGTGCGGCCGCAGCTCTTGAAATCGCCCGGTCCCCACCCCTTGCCGGTCAGCCCCACGAAGTAGCCCGCTTTTTCCAGCAGGTCCGGGTAGACTTCAAAACCGGTCGGACAC
>JBQCJB010000928.1:0-7052 GCA_051953155.1 Aureliella sp.
GCTGCCCCTCACCCCCCAGCCCCCTCTCCCCGAAGCGGGGCGAGGGGGAGACTGATTCCGTTTGGCTCTCTCCCCGAAGCAGTGCGCGGGAGACTCTCCCCGAAGCGGGGCGAGGGGGAGACCGGTCTTTGTTTGATGCAGCCGCCGAAGTGCCCGAAGCGGGGCGAGGGGGAGACTGATTCCGTTCGGCTCTCTCCCCGAAGCAGTGCGCGGGAGACTGGTTTTCGTTTAATGCAGCCACCAAAGTGCCGAAGCGGGGCGAGGGGAGAGTGATTTTCGTTTGGTGCAGCTTATTGCGCGGCGCTGCGGCTGCCGCGGGGGGAGGCGCCGATGAGAATGTCTTCGGGCAACGGACGCGCGGCGGCCAGAAAGCCCTCTCGATAGAGCGCGGACTTCAACTGACGGAACTCGGCGAACGAATCGGGGTAGACCCAGACCGTAACCACCGTCTCGGCCGGTACGCGGCTGCTCAGCTCGCCGCGCAAGATGCCGGCGGTGCTGAGGGCTTCGTCGAGCGTCTGACCCACGTTCTCGGGAGTGACGTCGATCTCGAAGCGATCCAGTTCAAAGCCGCCGGGGATGGCGGACATGCGATAGTGCAGCATGAAACCACTGATCGGCCCCAGTTTGTCATCCAACGTCTTTTTCGATGCGCTGCGACGAGCCGCCAGCGGCGCATGCTCTTTGAGCGTCGCGACCAGCCGGTCCCAAGGCACCACGGTGACGCGCCGATTCTTTAACCGGATGTGCAGTTCGCGGCTGAAGACGGTTTTCGCCATCGGCGTCGGCAGATGCTCCAGCGTGATCTTGGTGCGTTTGGTCTCCTGGGCCGCGCCGAGCTGGTCGCTGATGTCTTTCAATTCCCCTTCCAGCCGCTCGCGCTCGCGGCTCTTCTCGATCTGCTCACGCTCGTGCTGGTCGACTTTGGAAATCCGCTCGGCGATTTTCTCGCGCATAAGTGCGGCTTGTTCCAGCAGCTTGTCGCGTTCCAGGCGGCGATACTCGGTCTCCAGCGCGTAGTACTGCAGTTGCTCCTGATCGCGCAGGGCGGCCTCGCGCAGGCGCTGTGCCTCGGCCGCCGGTTCGAGCGCCTGATCCGTCACGTCCTGCTCGGCGATCTGCCGGCTTTTGGCTTCGGCATCAACCTTCGTCTTGCCGCCGATCAAGACGACCAGGATGATCAAGATGCCAACCAGGTTGGCGATCGTATCGAGAAACGAGTCTTCGCCGATATTGGATTGTTCTTCGCGACGTGCCATGAGCGCTTACCTCGTTGTCGGTCGCGCGGGCGCTTGGGGCTGCGCAAGTTGGATATCCAGACCGCTGCCGTCGAGCAAGCGTTTGAGCTGATCGAAGCGCCGCTGCCCGCGCGGCGCGACCTCGACTTCCAACACCGGTTTCCAGTAGCCACCCGAGAGCGCAAAGCCCCAGCGATCGACGCGATCTGCGACGACTTTGGCAAGTTCCTCGGCGCTGGTCTGCAGGGCGACGTCCAACATGATCGTTTCCGGTTTGCGGGTGCTGCCCACCTCGGGTAAGACCAACCAGCGATCCTCGTAACACACGATGCGAATCGAGCGCACGATCGCCGTATCGCGCGCCGGCCCAGCCGACCAGGCCCAGTTGCGTCCCTTGCGTTTGGCAACTGCCTCGGCATTCTCCTGAGCCTTCTTGCGGGCCGAGAGACTGGCCGAGGGAGTCACGCTGTCATCGGGGTTCATCGCGCTGGCTGGGTCATTCGTATTGGCCGCTGCGCCCGCTGATGCAAAACCTTCCGAGCGCGGCGACGCGGTCTGACTACCGCCACTACCGGCGTCGGCGGCGGACGAATTCGCGCCGCCGGACGCTGCCTGCGAACTGCGTGAATCGGCGTTGCCGTTGGGCTTGGCGCGGGCGGCGGTCATCGCGTCTCGGAAATTGCCGGGGCGCGCGTTGGTAGAATTTGCCGAACTGGCTTCCGAACCGCTGGCCATCTGGCCACCCGCTTCGCCCGGCGTGGACCTGCCATCGGCTCCGCCGCCAGAACCTGCTGCGCCGCGCGTGTATTGATTACCGCCGAAGGCTCCCTCGGCGAAGGATTGCGCGCCCCCTGGCTCGGACGAATTGCCGGCTGAACCGGGCCAGTTGCCAGACTCGGAAGAGTTTTGCGCAGTGCTGCCGCTGGCCAAGGAATCGCCGCCGGTCGCAAAGCCCTGCAGGCCACCGCTGCCCGCGCCGGATCTGCCGGCGGCCAGCGCAGCGGTCGAGCCTCCGGTTGGGCGCAGACCACTTCCATCCGGCGCGTACGCAAAACCGGCCCGCGCACCGGAACTGGGCGGGTAACCCGGTCCGCCATCGGCCGAGCGGGTCAAATCGCCGCCGGCCGCGCTGCCGCCGCCCAGCTTGAATTCACCGCGCGAGTCGGCACCTTCGCCGGCGTAGGCATTCTCTTCGCCGAAACCACCTCCAGCGCCACCGCCGCCAGATTCGAATCCTCCTTCGCCACCTTCAAAGCTGAAGTCGTCGTCGGTCAGCTCGGCCAGCTGCTTGCGATAGCGGCCGGGCATCGCCATCACCAACGCCGCCTGCCGATTGCGGGCGGTCACCAGCGAGGTCTCGATCTCTTTGTCCAAACCCGGCTCACCTTCGGGAAACGATAGTTCCATATCGTCCTCGACCAATTCGTAACCGAACTGATCGTCCCAGCCAGCCATCGCCATCCGCGCGAGCGCATAGGTCCGGATGCCGGACGCGCGAACGACCAGCAACGGATATGCCGACGTGTTCAGCCCGCCATCTTTCGGAGCGTAATGTGTGCGGATCGTGCGCAGGGCCGCGTCGAGTGGATTGCCTGGTCCGTAGGGAGGTTTCAAGTCCTTCAAACCGATGACGACACCCTCGGGTTGGATGACGATGCCCTCGGCGCGGCATTCCAGATAGATTGGCCGACGATGCGTACCGTTGGTGCCTTCGTAGGGAACGATCGCAAAGACCGGTTTGTCGCCAGTCGGCTTTTCGATTTTCGTTTTTAGGGCTGCGGCTGCTTCTTGCAGTTTCTTTTCCAGCTCGCTGAGCGCCGCTTCGGTCGTCTCTTCGGCATCGTCTTCGTTGGCCAGTTTCTTATCGATCAGCTCGGCCGTCTTGCCCAGCTCTTCGAGCTCCTTGATCAGCTCGCTGGCTTGCTGCTCGAGCCCTTGCAAACTGAGGCGTTTCTTTTCGATCTCCAACTGGATCTTTTCACGATCTTCGCGGAAGGAATCGCGAACGACTTCGACCTTGGCCTTCAGTTCGGCAGCCCGCTCGTCGCGCTCCGTCGTGGCCTGTTGGACCGAGGCCTGTGACTGGCTGACGATGATCACCAAGATCAACACCAGCGCTCCGACCGTACACAGCAACACTGCAAGGAACGGGAAGAGGCTTGGCGATACCTCTGTGCGGCCGTTCTTGCTCATGCAGCCTTCCTCTTGGCGTCGGTCGCCGCCGCATCGGCCGCCTCAGCCGCATCGCCGGCAGCTCTAGTTTCTGTTCGGCGACTGGCGCGCGGTTTGACTGGCAGGCCGCGAATGAACCCGGCCCGCTCCAGACTGCTGGCCAGCACGGCCACGGCTTCGCTGATACCGATCGAACTTTGCCGCAGTTGCTCGAGCATCGCAAAGCTACCGAAGCTGTCGCGAACCGCGTCGTCGATTTTCTTCAGGTCGCCCACGCCGGAAATCAAGCGGTCGATCGATTCGGTTTGCCGAACCAATTCCTTCTGCTGGGCGTGCATGACGCGTGCCTGGTCGCTGAGAGTGATTTGCCACTGTTGCCAGCGGGCGTCGACTTGGCGGCCCGCCTCTTGTTGCGTTTTTTCGATATGGCTGGCGTGATTGGCCAGCGACTTGTCGAGCGATTCGCACAGCGCCGTCCGCAGCAATTCGCCACTGGTCGCCGTCCAGCTGGTCCATTGCTTCTGAGCCTCGGCGATCGAGCGGCTCCACAGTGCCGACTGCTGTTCGACCAGTTGGTGCACGGCGCTGACCAGGTCGTCGGCCATCTGCCGCACCGGGCCGAGCAGCTCTTGTTCGGTTTGCCGCGCGTCGCTGCCGAGAAACTCGACGAGGTTATCGCGGACCGCACCGTCGATCTGCCCAAGCAGATCGGTTTCCACGCGGCTCACCGCGAACTGGATGAAAATGGCGAACATCGTCAGCACCAGACCGATCGCCGTCGTATCGAAGGCGACGAACAAACCGGAGGTCATCTGATTGAGCGCCGCCTGCGATTGGCTGGCCAGTAGTTCCGTGTCGAGCTGGCCGAGCGTATCGGAGATGCCGAGCACCGTGCCTAAAAAGCCGAGCATCGGCATGGCCCAGGAAATGATGCGCACGATCGCAAAGCTTTCGTGCTGGGCATCGCCATCGGCTTCGGCCAGGTCGCGAATATCCGTTTCCAGCAAGTTGTGTTTGCCGCGTTTGATTTGCCGTTCGATGATCTCGGTGACGCGGCGGCCGATCCAGCTGTCGTGATAAGCCACAGGCAACGACAACCAATTGGCCTCGAGCCAAGCCGATCGCTGCGAGCGGGCGATCGATTCGCCATCGCCGACGAACTGGTCGAGGATGCCCGCCACGGCGCGCGTGACCCGCCGCTGCGAACGCGCGTTGCGGAACTTGAAGGCCATGCCGACAACGGCAATAAAGAACAGCCACATCGAGGCTTCGGCCACGGCATGGCACAGGCAGTAGCGTTTGAGCAGCGGACTATCCAGCGGGCCGTAGAGCAGGGCACCATAGAACAAGAGCGTCAGGGCCGTGCCCAGGACCACCGCGGGCACCAGCGGCAGTTCAAAGGCCGTCCGCGCTCGCGAAGAAAACAGCTTGCCCATCGTTGCCACCACTTCCTGTGTTTGGCCGCTTGCGTACAAAACCACCCGCGCTCCTCACGGTCCGGCCGGATTGTGCTATCCCGGCCCGTCGACGTAAAGGCGAGTTTTCACCGCCGCCGCAGCGCCTGCAAAAGGGCAGCTCACCTCAGCCTCCGCATACCCAAGCCGCCCAAGTCGCCGTCGTCAATGCTAGCAATGAAAACATTGGTTTTTTCGCAATCGCTGACGAGGGGTGAGTGCCGTTTTTGTATTGACAGTTTTTTCGGTTCGGGACAGGCTGGTGCAACTTCACCGGCGGGGTGTGCCCTGCGTAGGATGGAGCGTGGCAAAGGATGCCGCGAAAGAAAAAATCGAGTGGATGCTTTTGGAAACTTCATTGTGGCAAGGAGGCCGCTATGTCTGCGTCGCGCCCATGTTTCGGGGGTGAAGTCAGCTTACGCAGTTTGCTCGAACGAGCAGTGTTCGTCGGCGCGGAGGATATCCGTGCGCGGCGCTGCGTCGGGCGAGCCGAACAGTGCCGTCCGGGCGACTTGTTCGTTCCCCAAGCCTTCGGTGGCACCGACGAGCACGAAGCGGTCGAGGAAGCGGTCCGTCGTGGCGCGGCAGCCATCGTGACCGAGCGGCTCTTGCCGGTCTCCGTGCCGCAGTGCCTGGTCGAAGACAACCGCGTGGCCTTCGGTGTGATTTGCCAGGCGCTGGCCGGATCGCCGTCGCTGCGCATGCTGTCGATCGCGGTTGCCGGTACGCATGGCAAGACGGCCACGTCGCTGTTCCTTTCTTCGATGCTCAAGGGTGTCGGTGGCAGCGTGGCCTATTACACGTCGCTCGGCTCGAGCGATTCGGTCACCTGTGACCGCTCGACGACTCAGCAACCCTCGGCTCGCAAGTTGGCCGACTGGATGCGCCGTGCCGACTTGGCTGGTTCGCCTTCGATGGTGATGGAGGTCGGCCAACCGATGCTGCAGCACCAGGTGACCGCCGGCGTCGAATTCGATCTGCTGGTGTTGACCGGCATGCGCTGCAGCCAAACCCGCGGCAGCGCTTCCCAGCGTCGCTACCAGCAGTGGATCGATGAACTGGCCGAGCGGATGAAGCCGCACGGCATGCTGCTGGTCAACGCCGATGATGCGCACGCCTCGCAGTGGGCCTCTGCCAGCGATCGCACGACCATCGAGTACGGTCTGGACGCAGCCGAGCACATTCGCGGCAAACGCCTCTCGCGGGCTGGCGGCCAGCAACAGATTCTGATTCGCGCGGGCAACACGCTGATGCCGCTGACGTTGAACATGCCGGGCGACCACATGGCCCGCGCGGCTTTGGCGGCTGTGGCTGCCGGCTGGATGTTTGATTTCCCGCTGGCCGAGCTGATCCATCACGTCGAAAAGATGCAATCGATTCCCGGCCGCATGCAGCGCGTGGCCACGTCGGTCGACGTGCCGGTGTTTGTCGACGCGGCCGATACGCCCGACCGCATGGCCGTGGCGCTGCACGCCTTGCGGCAACATCAGTTCGGCGATTGTACGGCGGTCGTCGACCTGAGCGATCGCTTGCACCCGAACTGGCGAACGCGGTTGGGAGAAGTGCTCGAAAAGTCGGCCGCTCGCGTCGTCTTGACCGCCAGCGGCTTGCCCGCCGACGAGGCGCGGAACGTCGCCATGGACGTACTGGGTGGATTGAAGAATCCGGGCCGGCACGAAGTGATCGCCAACCGCGCTCAAGCGATCCGCTGGGCGATCAACCACACCGACCGCGGCTGCGTCTTGTTGGCCGGCTGCGGCGCGTCGACTTGGCTGACCAGCGAAGAAGGCCTGCCGGTGTGCGACGAGTCAGTTGCCAAGACGGCACTGGCGGAACGCCTATCGCGCACCGTCGCCGCGGCGCCGGCCCTGAGCGTCTTTCCACCGCCGAGCGCCAGTGGCGTGGTCCTGTAAGCCCAACGCCCGAAGCCGCGCGAAGAAAAAAATGCGGCCTCGCGGATTTTCGCATTGACGCGCCGCTTCGCTATGCGGTATCTCCTTCAAACATCGAGCAAGCACTGCGGCCTGCAGGCGACCGATCCCAAGGCCCAGAGTCGACGAAGACGATTCCTTTGCGACTCTGACGCCTCCGCCTGGGACCGCAGTCCAGTTCATGGAGGAACACAGCCACCCCGAGGCTGGCTTGTCACCACGGATGATCGACAATTGAAGCTCTGTCGTTAGTTGAG
>JBQCJB010000929.1:0-2868 GCA_051953155.1 Aureliella sp.
GATCAGGTCGACGAACAGGCACTGACCCGTGCGATCGAAATACTCGCTGGCTTCGAAGTGCACCATCCGCAGCGTGCGGGGGACGACCGGCGTTGCAATCAGCTGCCAGTGCGGGTGGACCAGCGACGTGCCCGCTTCGACTCCATGGTTTTTGAAGATGACCACCGTTTGAAATCGACGGTCTCCCATCAAATCCTGGTACCGCCAACGCAACGTCCGCAGGACGCATTCAATTTGATCGAGCGGCTGCTGGGCCAAGTGCCGAACGTGATCGGGCGATTCCACGATGACTTCATGAGCCCCGCAGCCGCCCATGTAATGGAACAGCCCGTTTTCCAAGTGCCGCGTCGGCTGTTCCTCGATTTTGAGAGCCGGGAATTTGTTGGGAACCACGCGAACGCGCCAGTGCGCCGCCGAACCGCCGGCCGACGGAATGGAATAGATCTCCGGCGGTGTGAACGCTTCGTTGCCTGGACAGAACGGACAAGAAGTGCTGGCCGCGGGCGCGGCGTCGGCGGGCGCCTCGCTCCGCCGCTCGGCCTCATGGGGCCGAAGCTTGCGTGAGGGCGCAAAGACGACCCAATCGGAGGTGGTCGGGTCAAAGCGGAGTGTCGACATTCGATGTGGTTTTTCTAAAGCGAGCGTAGCGTTTGCATCGCGGCCGTAGGCCGGACGGCGAAAGTTAAGGCGCGACGGTAATTTCATTTTTGACGTCGGTAACCCCGGGAGCCGACCAGGCCGCTTGTTGGGCCTCCTCGCGCTCGACCCAGGATCGCACGCTGCCATGCAGGGTCACCTTGCTATCGTGCGATTCGACGGTGATGCGCCGCGCATCGATGCCGGCGTTGCGTTTAAAGGCCGCCTCGATCTGGTTGCGAACATCGCGCGGTGAAACCTTCGGCTTGACGAAGATCGCGTTCGACACGCCGGTCACTCCCGATTGGTCACGAACGGAATTAGCCGCCGCATCCTTCTGGTATTGCCACTCCACTTCCCCTTCGAGCGTCACCCAGTTGTTGCGCACGACCACGCGGATGTTCTCGTCCGGAACCGACGGGTTGTATTTGAGCGCGGCCACGCACGAAGCGGCGATGTCTTCGTCCGAACGACGGTTGCTGCTGGGCAGTTTGACATCCAATTCATCGGCCACTGCCTTGACGCCGTAAACCCGTTTGGCAGCCCGCTCCGCGGCGTACTTCTCGACGAACGACGGAACGTGCCCGCTCAGCGTCACGATGCCGTCCTTGACCGTCACCCCGATGTGAGCCGCATTCACACTCGGTTCCCATTTGAGTTCGTCCAAGACATCTTGTTGCAGCGCAAGGTCCGTTTTCATGAATCGATCTCCACAACGATGAACTGCCCCCAAGCAGGGCCGACAACCCCGCGGTGAGCATCTGCGCTTTTTGAGGCTAGAGCTGTGTCTCAGCCCTCTCGGAGCGAACGGTAAAACAAATGCCGTGCCGCAGCCGGCCAGCCTCCGCATCCGGGCTGGCCAGAGGAAAGAATTCCGCTGAATCGCCGCATTTCTGGCTTTTCTCTGCCGCTCGAGAGCAGCGTTTGCAGGGTGTGCATTTCCGCACACTCGCGTCAGAAAGGATGCGCTTTGCCGGCGCGCGGTGCGCTGCGGACTTCGTCGGCGATTCGGCGGGCGGCCTGGTCGACCAGCCGAGAGCGCGCGGCTGCGTCATCGCGCTCGGCCAGCGGCATCTCGAGGCCCCACACGATGATCCGCGGCGGCGCGAGTTTTAACTCGGTCGCCAGCTCCAATACGCCGAGCAGCGATAAGTCGTGCGTCCCGCTCCACGCTTGACAGGCGATCCGACGATCAGGCCACTGCCAGCGATGCAGCGTCGGTTCGCGCGCTGCCCCACGACAAGCATCGCAGACGTGCAACTGGCTAACGCCGTCGAGCCAATTGAGCAAGTCGGCCGGAGTCGCCGCCAGGCGCACGGCAACTCCGTCGAGCGGGGCTTGTCCAAGTGCTTGCACTACCTGCCAGCCGAGCTGGTCCTCCGCGTGGGGACTGCCCACGCCCAGAATCAAGTCGCGCTTGGTGTCCATCGCCATCGCGGCATCTCTCCGGGCGACCCGCAGCCTGCGGTGATCGCTGCGGGCAGAAATGGATCTACGAGCGACCTTCGATCCGCAGTCGTAGAAAGTGCGTCGAACAACTGATGCAGGGATCGTAGCAGCGGATCAGCTTTTCGCATTCAAGGGCAATATGCCGGTCGTCGCTGTGGAGGATCGAGGGGAGCAACTGGCGAATGTCGGCTTCGATCTGCGCCTGGTTCTGCGAAGTCGGCGGAACGATCTTCGCCGACTCAATGCGTCCGCTACCGTCTACGCGGTAGTGGTGGTAGAGCAGACCGCGAGGAGCTTCCGTGACTGCGGCTCCTTCACCGGCAACGAACTTGAATGGAACGTGCGGTTCCTTGGGCGGATCGTACTGGCGGAGGTGATCGAGCGCTTCTTCGAATGCATGAACGACCTCCAGGGCTCGCGCGACAATGGCGCGATACGGACTGCAGCAGGTCGCGTCCCAACCGATCTCGTCGGCGATTTGGCGCGCGGCAGGAGACAGACGCGAGGCGTTCAACCGCATCCGCGCTAGCGGCCCGACCAGATAGGTCTCGCGTGCCGGCATGCGGTAGGAATGCAAGGCTGTCGAATGCGCGACTTGTTCCTCCGCAAAATGTTGTTCGTAGTCGCTGGCCGCCAAGCGCAGGCCGTCACTGGAGGCAATGTCGCCGTGGGTGATCGGGTATTCGCTTTCATGGACCATCGCCACCACGTTGACGTCGACGGCGAAGTCCGGTTGAGGAAAACTGGCGACCCACTTCACTGTTTCAATCGCCAACCGCAGGC
>JBQCJB010000930.1:0-5059 GCA_051953155.1 Aureliella sp.
TTGCCGGGTTGATCGCCGCGGCGCTCTTCACGCGGGAGCGAAGGCGATGCTGCAGAAATTGTGCTCTTGCTCACGAATGGGCTCCTTGAGAGGGCCGGATACATGATTTGCAACTGGGAGCTTAAATCCCAGCATGAACGAAGCTTCGATCGTCAGCTTCGTCCCATTGGGTACGAAAGAATTGCGTGGTGCTCAGTGAATCGACTGCGAGCGCGCCGCCACTAGTTGCAGGTTGCAACGTCGACCGCTCAAAGAAACTGCAGCAGCCTAGGCAGCCGCGAGCAATCAAATCAGCAGAGAGCAGCGAGAGATACGAACCGCCTTGCCGTCAGGCTGATTCGTAATGCGTGAATTATTGTGACGATGCGAACAGAATCCGATCGCACAAGGAGATGCGTCAGAGCGATACCAAGTCGCTACAACCAATGTAGCTCGTGAATCAGTTGGTACTTTGCCCTTTTCGGGCAGGACTTTGCAAGCGCAGTCGCCATTGCAAAGGCCATCCTCACGAGCTGGTGCGCTCGGCACGTCAGGACCGACGAATAGTGGGTCCGCCAATCGATCCTGTGCCGCGTCCTCAAAGCCCTCATCCTTGCAACACTGGCAGCCCGATTCGATGGCTTGTCGCTCGTCGCAGTACTGAGACGCCGGATTTTCAGCGGAGCACTCATCCTTGTGCGCATCGCCTGCTTGGACCGTGCAGCCATGGCAGCAGTATCCGAAGTCTCCGCCGGAAGCGCAGACAACGGGGCAAACGGTAACCCGAAAGGCGACAAGCAAAAAGAAAATTGCACGGACCATTACGGCATTGTCATCCGCTCGCTTAATCGGGTCAAGATCAGTAAAGAACCTTCCTGGCCGCCTTGCCCACCATCTAAGCCTCGATGGTCCGCAAAGCTGCGAAATAAATCAGCCCGCCGAAAAGGCCGCTCACCGGCTTACTTTGGCAGGCTGACCGCGGAACATTGAAGGCGTTCGCATCAAGACTTAAGCGGACGTTTGTGGAATTAATAGCTGGCTTTTCGTCTAGATCACAACAACTTTGCGAGGCGTGCGGCCTTCTCGGCCTTAGTGCATCTGGCGGCGTGGATCGCCCTTGGGATATCGCCAGAGCTCGCCGACGCTCTGCGAATAACTTCGACCGCCGGAATAGCTTGGACCGTACGAGTAGTTGCGGTAGCTCTGAACGGGCGGCTGCCCGTTCATCGGCACAGAACTTTGGACCGACTGAGAATAAGCGGCACTGCTTGACGCGCCCGCAGGGGCAGGGGAATAGGAGAACCGCTGATAGGACTGGGCGGCCACCGGCACGCTTGCTGCCGGGACGCCGCAGCCTGTGCAGCAAGGCGAGCCATAGGATGTCTGCGCCTGCCCTTTACCAGCTGCCACGCCAACAACCGATACAATCGTCAATCCGATCGTCAGTAACCTGGCCATAAAAGACTCCTGGTCCTCGAAGGAACCATGAGGAAGCGAACTTGCGTCCATGCCATGCAATGACGGCAGCTACGTGCTAACGCCGCCTATATAGAATGAGATGCTCGCCGTGGTTGATTTCTTCATTCACATGTCGGCGTCCGATCTGGCCATGGGAAGGCAACTTGTCTTGCCAGGCATTGGTTCGAAGTCCGATCAGTGGCGAAGCGCTCCTAGCACGGCCGTGTACCTAGCTGTAGTTCGCGTCGCTTACAATCGACTTACGCCAAACGTAAGTAATCGCAACGCGTTCAGTACTACGACGAGCGTCGAGCCTTCGTGCAACACGACGGCTGGGCCGAGGTTTAGGCCGAAGAGTGTGGCTGGAATGAGAAAGGCGACCATACCGAGACTGATCCAGAGGTTTTGGCGAATGATGCGACTGGTCTGACGGCTGAGGCCCACAGCGAAGGGCAAGTGCGTCAAGTCGTCGGCCATCAGTGCGATGTCGGCCGTTTCGAGCGCTACGTCGCTGCCGGCGGCTCCCATGGCGATGCCGACGCTAGCGTTGGCCATGGCAGGCGCGTCGTTGACTCCGTCGCCGACCATCGCCACGCCGCGCTGGCGGCTCATTTGCTTGATCAGCTCAACCTTGTCCTCGGGCATGAGATCGCCTCGCGCGTCGTTCAAGCCAACCGACTTGGCGACCGCAGTGGCGACTTGCTGATTGTCACCCGAAAGCATGGTCATGTTTTTGACGCCGAGCCGCTGAAGGTGTGCGATGACTTCTTTAGCGGCCTCGCGCGGTGTGTCCATCAGCCCAAGCACCCCGAAGTACTCATCGTCGCGGCGGACGATCATCGTGGTCCTTCCGGCCTCTTTCAGTCGCTCGACTGCAGCCCGCACATCTTCTGGCAATTTAGCACTGTCAGTGAACAAGGTCTCTTTACCGATTGCGACCGAGGTGCCGGCGACTTGCGCGCGGACGCCGCGCCCGGTGACGCTCTGCAGCTGGCTCGCTGTCAAACTCAAGTCATTGTTCAGCCGCTCGCGTCCGTCCCTGACGACCGCAGCGGCCAGCGGATGATCGCTGAGTTGTTCGACCGCCACGGCGACTTGCAGCAAATCTTTTTCGCTCACTCCGTTCATCGTCACCACATCCGTCAGCCGGGGCTTGCCTTCGGTGAGCGTGCCCGTCTTGTCGAAGGCGATCGAGTCGAGGATGCCTAGGCTTTCAAGTGGTCCGCCTCCTTTGACGAGCACGCCGCCGCGGGCCGCGCGGGCAATACCGCTTAGCACCGCGCTCGGCGTGGCGATGGCCAGCGCGCACGGACTGGCCGCGACGACGACCGACATCGCTCGATACAGCGAAGCGCTGAACGGTTCGTCGATGACGACCCAAGCGAAGAGCAAAAGCACGACGAAGACAAGCACTGTGGGCACGAAATAACGCTCGAGCTGCGTCGTGAATTTTTGCGTCGGCGAAATGCGAGTCTCCGCCTGGCCGACCATTTCGATCACTCGAGCAAGCGTGTTCTCGCGAGCCAGACGCATAACGCGGATCTCGAGCGTTCCGCTGCCGTTGATCGTGCCTGCATACACGCGATGCTTCTGATCGAGCCGCTCGGGCTGGCGACTGGCGGTCTCGACATCATCGACTGGTTGCTTGTCGACGGGAACGCTCTCACCGGTCACAGGAGCCTGGTTGACGCTGCTGGTGCCCGAGACGACAAAGCCGTCGGCTGAGATGCGTTCGTTGGGTTTGACCACGACCACATCTGCGAGCTCGAGTTCCTCGACCGGCGTTTCGACGGTTTGACCATTGCGTTTGACCAGTGCCGTCGGCGGGGCCAGTTCGGTCAGAGCTTCGATGGCTCGTTTGGCTCGCCCCATCGCAAAACTTTCCAGCGAGTGACCGATGCTGAACAGGAACAGCAACAAAGCCCCTTCGGCCCACTTGTCCAGGTAGGCTGCTCCGGCAGCGGCGATAATCATCAGCGAGTCGATTTCGAACCGGCCAGTGCTCAGGCGTTCGATCGCCTCGCGCAGCATGAACCAGCCGCAGCAAAGGTAGGTAGCTACATAAAAGGCCCACGGCGCCCAATGCGAGACGGCTTCAAAGAACGACAAGACCCAACCGACGAGCAGGCAGACTCCCCCCACCACCGCAAAAATCAGCTCGGTATTCGGGCCAAACACTCCGCCGTGCTCATGTCGGCATGGTCCGTGTTCGCAGGGCTCCTCGGCATGCTCGTGCTCGTGTTCGATACGACTGGCTTCGGCGCGCGTCTTCTCCACCTCGACTAGGTCCTCGTGCGTTGTGCGTTCTCGCGGCTGTCTGGCCTTGGGAGCGACGAGCCTTAGCGCAGCAAGACTTGGCTCGAGGCCAAGAGCGCTGAGCTGCGCGCGAATTGCTTCATCCGAAGTCACTCGCTTATCGAACTCGACGCGGACCGTGCCATCGGGCGCGACAACCGCTTCGAGGATGCCCGGCTTCTGGTTCAGCTTTGCGGTGTGCGCGGTGGCGAGCCGAGCGTGCATCGGCCTGCTGCGCAAGAGAATGTGACCTACCACTGCGTCGAGCTTCGCTCCGGCTCGCCGAGCGGCTTGCTCGACTTCGGCTACCGAGAGCTCGTCGGGCCGAAAATGGATGCACAGCTTTCCAGGCCCGGGATGGTCCGTCTGGATAACGTGAGCGTCCGCTATGCCTCGCTTGGCCTTTAGGCTATCGATCAAACGCTCAACGCATCGGTCCTGATCGTCAGGGATTCCCGGCAAGAGTAAATTTAAAGAGATCTTCGTTTTCTTGTGCATGGGTCAATACAGATTAGCGTTCGCGAGGAATGTTCGACGCTGTGTGCGGATATCCGGATTCGGCTCTGGACGCTGCGGTTTCGAATCTCCGCGCTACGACGCCTTTACTTGCCAAACTCGTCGAACCCCAAGGGCAAAAGTCGCGCCACAGCGACCAAGGCCTAACCAACGAAAAAGAGCAAAGCCAATCGAATGGGCCTTGCTCCCGTAATGGTCTGCGTCGCGAAAACAGTCCAGTAGTTCGTATGTCTCTATTGCGGCAGGCCGAGCGTGTTCGGAGGCGGTGCACTGCCGAGCGAACCAGGGATCGCGTTGCCCGAAAGACGGGGCGCGACAGCGGCCCTGGCAACCCCGGGCACAGCTGGGGCCGCGGCGACGCGTCGGGCGACATCCCAGCCTGTTTGTGGCGAGACGGTGAACTCGTAGCTGCCATCCTGCAGTCGGTACGACACGATTCGGTTCAATCCATTATCAAACTTGATTACCCAGTCCCGATCGATCGCAACCGTTTGAGACTCTCCCGGGCCGATCGTATAAGTGTACTCATTGAGCCAGTACTGAATCGGACCGCCGCTGTCGCGCGGGTTGGTCAAGACGAACTTGCCCCCGCTTGGTACGGCCGGGATAGGAATCCGGTTCGTGGTGTAAGGAGCCGGAGAGGCGACATTCGGCGCTGGCGTATAGCTCGGCACATACGTAGGCGTCGCGTAAGAGGGATACGTTGGATACGAAGGGTAATAACTGTTCCATGGACTGTTGTAGGAGCCGTTCTCATAGACGCCAGTCCAGCCAGTGTGACGGCCATCTCCATTGATATGATGCCCCGAGC
>JBQCJB010000931.1:0-4659 GCA_051953155.1 Aureliella sp.
CCTTGGTCGAACCCTGGTCGAAGCGATGGTAACCGAGCAGCCCGCGAATGAGCGTCGACTTGCCAGCCCCGTTCTCGCCGATCAAGGCAAAGACGCAGCCAGCGGGAACGCTCAGCGAAACATCTTCCAGAACCCAGCGGCGGCCAAATTTTTTGGATACGCCGTCGAGCACGATCACATTCCCACTGTTGGACTCATTCATGGTTGCCCCCTCCCTCGCTACGCAAAGCCTGTTTTAGCGCCCGTTCAAACATTTCTCGCAGTTGGTCGGGTTCGAGACCGCCGCGAATCGCTTCTTGGACCACTGCTCCCAGGCGTTCGCCCAGCAGCGCGAACCGGTCGCTCACGCACCGCCGTTTGGCGCCGGCGCAGACGGCGATGCCGCGCCCGCGGAGGCTTTCCAGGACCTCCTCGGACTGCAATTCCTGATAAGCCCGCTGGACCGTGTTCGGATTGACGGCCAGAGTTTTGGCCAGCACGCGGACGCTCGGCACGAGCTGTCCTGCGGCCAGCGTCCCTTCGGCCACCGCGAACTTGATCTGGCGAACCAACTGCTCGAAGATCGGTATCCCGTTGTTGGGTTCTATCGAAAGCTGCATCGCATTGCCCTCCACTGCCGTGCTGGTGTACTGGGGCAATGGTACACCGAGGCGCGAGAGCTGTCAACAGTTTTTTATCGCGTTGCCGATATTCCGACTTTCCCTAGTCCGCTTCGGAGCGCTTCGGAGAGAGGGGCAGCGTTGCCCATCGCGCTTTCGTTCGCTCAAGCTGCGAACCGGCGAACGTCTTCCGCGCTGCTATGTCGGGCAGGAGTGGAGATCGCGCCGCTTCGGCGAGAATTGGAGCGGCGCTGTTCGACAGGTGCGACCCCTCACCCCCTAGCCCCCTCTCCCCGAAACGGGGCGAGGGGGAACCGGGATCATTTTAGGAAGGGGAATCGGGATCATTTTTGGCCATGCGTTTCGCACCCTGCAAATGAGTTCTCGCGGAGCGGGCGCGGAGAGACGCTAGGAACGCGCTGAGATGGAAGCGAGACCGAACGGAAGGGCTGCTTGGCGCAGAGCGAGGAGGTGAGAACAGAGTTTGGTTGTAACTCGCGAAGCGCGCGCGAGATGATGCCGAAGTTCGGATTCGCTCTTGCGGTGCTCTTAATTCTCGCTGCGGCGGGTGAGCTCGTCGCGAAGGCGGGCGGCAAGTTCGTATTGCTCGGTAGCAACCGCTTCGGCCAGACGCTCACGGAGCGACTTGCCAATTGAGTATTCATCGCACAGCGAATCGCGAAGTTGATAGAGCCGCTGAACCAGTTCGTCACCTTCGAACTGGTCTTCCCAGCCCATGTCGGCGAAACTTTCCCGAATCAGTTCGAGACCCTCGTTGACGTGGGTCACGGCATCTTCGGCCGACTCTTCTTCGATTGCCGCCAGAGCTGCGGCTTGCGTACGGTGGAAGATGACAAACGCCCGGTGCTGCTCGTGACGCAGCGTCCATTGTTCGTCTGGCGAGTGGTCGCGGCAGAAGTCCATCAGGGCCAGCGTGTGATCGGCATCCTGCATCGCCCGTTCGAAGTGCTGAAGCCGCAACCAGGCGACGCGCCGCTGGTAGAACTGGACAAACTCCCGATCGATCTCGATACAGATGTCTTCGTCGAGTTCAAAGTCAGGATTCTGCTGCTCTTCGTGCAGCAGCAGGTCGAGCATGGTGTCGAAGCCCTCGGGCTTAACTCCGTCCGGTCGACCGGCGGTCTCCAGTTGAAGGATGCCGAGGTCCAATCGCAGTTGAATGACGTCTCGACCGTCGCAACCTTTCACCAGCCGGACGCAGACGCAGTCCGGGTCATAAGGCCACTGCTGGAGCAAGAAATCGAGGTGTTTACCAGGGTTCATCGGAAAGCCCTCGCGGTTAGGAAGCGACTTAAACCAAGTATAGCAAGTCGCCCGAGGGAGAGAAGCTTCCGAGTGGGTGAAAGCCGGGGCGCGCGGGGCTGGCAGCGCCAGCTGGCACTGTTGCGGGAGCGGCACGGCGTCGGGTGAGTTTGCCGTCGAAGCGCCGCCGCTGTTTACCGCGGCTGGCCAGCCCAGAGGGCCAGCGAGTTCAGGCGACGAAGGGCACCGATTCCTCGGCCGAGCTGCGGCGCGGAAGCACGCCCGCCACGATCATCATTCCCAGGCTAGCGGTGTGGATCAGCCAATAAGGATCGTTCAGGCTCATCGTTCGCCAGGTCATGGCGCCGACCAGCAGGATGGCCAGGAAATACAGACCGTCGACCGCCGCCCGCTGGGCTTCCTCCTTGAAGACTTGGACGCCGATGACCGCCCACAGGGCGAGTGCCGGTACCATCCAATTGATGAACGCATGCAGGTGGAGATCCACTTTCGATTCCTTTCGAAAGAGCCGCAGTTGCCAGATAGGCCAGTCGGTCAGCGCCACGCATCCTGCGGGCACTCATCCGATCCGGGGCGAGCTTTCCGGCTGCTGAAAAATTGCTCAGCTGCCAGAGTTGCTCAGCTGCGGGGAAGAAATATCAGGAGAACCTCCCGGCTGCAAGCTTCAAAATCTTTAGCCGAACTGGACAGATTTTTTCCGGGCCGGCAAAAGGGCCGGGCATCTCTAGCGTCTGGCTGGCGGGTTTGATAACCTGCGCGTTATGTCCGATGGGTACTCCGAAGCTTTTTCAAGGGAACGACTGCGATGCGAACACAAAAGTTGTTGACGGCGGTTGCGGCGCTGGTGGTTATCGGCGGCTCGATGGCGATCGCTGCCAAGCCTGCGTTGGAAGGCGCCAAGTGCGTCATGAATCCAGCCAAGGCGATCGATCAAACTAAGTCGCTCGACTGGAAAGAAGGCAAGATCTACTTCTGCTGTGCCAACTGCCCGAAGGCCTTCTCGGCCGACAAGGAGAAGCACGCTGCCAAGGCCAATGCTCAACTGGTCGCGACCAAGCAGTACAAGCAAGAAGCTTGCCCGATCTCGGGCGCCAAGCTGGATGATTCGACCGCCATCGAAGTTCGCGGTGCCAAAGTGGCCTTCTGCTGCACCAAGTGCAAAGGCAAAGTAGAAGCCGCCAAGGGCGACGAGCAACTGGATATGGTCTTCGGCGAAAAGGCCTTTGAGAAGGGCAAGTTCGCGCTGGTCAAGGACGAGAAGAAATAGGCTGCACGGTCGGCCACTTGATCGAGCGCCGAGCGACTGTGGGCTGCGGTCCGCAGAAACGCCGGACGCTAGACTCGCCACTCAAAGGCATGCTGCACGAGGCAGGCATGCCTTTTCTTGTTGGCGTGGGCCCCTGAAAAAACTTGTCGCGCCGCAATCGGATCACCCACTATGCTGCAGGAACCGCAACTCAGTCCGTACGATCTCCAGTTCTCGTTGCTGGGCTTTCATGTGCGGGTCGCCTGGGGATTCTGGATTCTCGCGGCGGTGATTGGTTGGCAGTATGTGCAGGTCGTCGACCACATCTATGCCGAAGCCGGCCTGGGCTCTCCGGGGGCTGGCTTGCTCTTGCTGGTTTGGACAGCCTCGCTGTTCTTGTCGATTCTGATCCACGAGCTCGGCCATAGTTTGATGCATCGGTTCTACGGCATGGATAGCCGGATCGTGCTGTATCACTTCGGTGGTTTGGCGGTACCGGGTTCGTTTACGGCCTGGAATGCAGCTCGGCGACGGTTCGTCGACCGGCCGCAGCAGCTGATCCTCATATCGTTGGCCGGGCCCGCCGCGCAGTTGCTCCTGGCGCTGCTGGTCTGGGCGTTGGCGACGGCGATGCACATCGATCTCGGGCTTACGCGGCAGCTCGAGAGATGGATGAACCTATCGCTGCCGGAGCGCGAGCCGGCCCAGTCGGCCGCGCTGTTCGTGGCCACCGACGCCTTGGTCACGCAGAGTGTCTACTGGGCGCTGCTGAACCTGTTGCCGATTTTGCCTTTGGATGGCGGCAACGTGTTTCGCGAAGTGTTGCGGCTCTTCGGCCAGCGCGATCCCTGGCGGACGGCGGCTCTGGTTTCGATGATCACGGCCGGGGTGCTGGGGATCTATATGCTGCAGCACGACCAGCCAGGCTTCGGGCTGCTGTGCCTGAGTTTCGTGGCCAGCAATTTCCAGCTGTACCAGAGTGGCGGGCTGGGCCGCTACTGAAGCTTTCGCTGGCGAAAGCTTCCGGCTGTGGAAAAAATGTCAAAAATAAGTGCATATTTTGTCAGAAAGATATTGCTTTTGCCTGCCGGGACCGTACAAATACTAATCAAGGACGTAGGTAACTGACGCCGTCAAGACCTGGGAGCCAAAAAAGTGCGGCGGCCACCGCATACCGGCCCCCGAGGGTGTTGAAGGGTTGAGGTTTTCTTGTTTCGGAGGTCGCCAGTGGCAACATGTGGCTGTTGCCGCTGTGAATGAAGCGGCCTCCAAGTTTCCGTCGATCGGAGGAGTGAACGTGGCTAAGAAGAAAGCAGCAGCGAAGACAGGTGCCAAGAAGGCTGGCGGCAAGAAGGCCGCTACGAAGAAGGCCGCTGGCAAGAAGGCAGCCAGCAAGAAGGCTGGCGGCAAGAAGAAGGCAGCAGCCAAGAAGAAGTCGGCTACCAAGAGGGGCTAGGCTCGCGCCTGCTGGAGCTGGTTCCGTTCGCTCCGGTGAACGCCTCGCTCAAGACAACCCATACCGTCACTGCT
>JBQCJB010000932.1:0-2630 GCA_051953155.1 Aureliella sp.
AAGCCTCGATCTTCGGTCCCGAGCCAGGCGAGGTCACCGGCAATCGAGCGCTGTACGACGACGTGGACGATTACATCGCCTGGAGCGCGTCGCCCCCCAAAGACCGCAGTGGCAACCAACTTGCTGGATGCGCCGGCTGGACTCGTAGTGTCAGCGTCGTCTGGGCCGATCCGAACACTCTGGGTGCGACGGCGTCGACCAACACAGGATTGAAGAAGATTACTGTAACGGCATCCAAGAACGGCGCGGTGCTCGGGTCGGTCAGCGCGTATCGCAGCGCCGGCTGGGCCGACAGCTTGCCCGCGCCGACTGACGCGACCGGGAACCATGCTCCAACGGCGGTCCTGGTAGCCTCCAATTTGAATCGCAAGGTCGGGCAGACGGTGGACCTTGCCGCGGGTACTTCCAGCGACCAGGACGGTGACTACCTTTCCTATGTCTGGAGCTTTGGCGATGGCACGACGGCCACCGGAGCGTCGGTCAGTCACAGTTATCTGTTGCCGGGCAATTACCTATGCACGCTGACGGTCTACGACGGCCGCGGCGGGATTGGCATAGCCACGGTGACCGCACGAATTTCACCCTGACACGTTCCTACTGTCGATTAGGCACCACTTGTCGAGCAGGCCACCTGTGCCCTGTCGCTGAAAGCCGAACAGATGTTTCCGAGCCATCCATTTAGAACTGCCAGGAACTGCAGCGGGCTGAACCGCTCGCGGCGACGCGGCGCGATTTACGTGATCGTGCTCCTCTCTTCGTTGATCGTCGCCACGATCGGTTTGTCATCGCTGCAACTGATTCGCTTGCAGAGTCGCACGGCGACGGGCAACACGGACTTCATTGCCGCCCGGTGTCACGCTCGAGCAGCTCTCGAGATCGGCATGCTTCAGATCCGCAACGATCCCAATTGGCGAACCGCGCTCGGCAACGGCGTCTGGTTCGCCAACCGGTCGATCGATAGCGGCACGTTTTCGCTCTCGGCCGCCGACCCGATCGATAGCGATATCGCCCAAGGCGAGAACCATCCGGTCGTGCTGACGGGGACGGGAAAACAAGGTACCGCCGTCTTCAAAACGTCCGCCCGGCTCGAGATCGGCCCGCGCGTCGGTTCGTGTCTCGAAGTGTCGATGACCAGCGGCAACGACACGACTGTCAGCGGGGCGACACTGACCAGCGACCAATCGATCGCCGCCAATCGCAACTTCAATGCGATCTCCGGGGCAGTGGTCAATGCCGACGTGGAGGCGTATGGAACGCTTGCCGGCTCGACCTATACCAAGGCAACTTTGCAACGCACACTCACTCGCCAAATGCCGGAGTCCGGTCAGGCGTTCGCTTACTACCTGGCCAACGGAACGACCATCTCGGCCTCCTCCCTGCCGGTGTGGAGTCAGAGCGAGATGATCAAGAACGCGACCTTCGAGCTGTCGCTATCGAACTGGTCGGCCCGCACCAACTGTGTGCTCGAGCGCAGCTTTGCCCGGTCGAAAGGAGGTTGGTGCAGCCTCAGGGTCAGCAGCCGCGCCAGCAGCTCTGACGTAGCCGCTCAAGATCTGCCGACCGGAACGCTGACGAGCGGTGACACCTACAGGCTGGTCATGCCTATCCTGCCGACGGCGGTTGGAACCGCGCGGGGCGTGCTCAAGCTCGAGAGCAGCGTGGAAGGCGTGCAAACGTTCGCGACGCCTGATTTTGCCTTGAACAAGGACGGGTCGGGCAACTTTTCATGGGTGGATTTGCAAGGCACCATCACACCCAGCTGGACCGGAACTCTGATCAAGGCCACGGTCAGTGTCTGGACCAGCACAGCCGATGAATACTATCTGGATAACGTCAGTCTGATCGACGTGACCTATCCTGACGGCGCCAGCGTCATCGACCGGCGGTTGATCAGCCCGAGCGTTAACCCCTTCGGTTCGGGCAATGCCAAGGGAATCTACATCGTCAATTGCGGCGGCCGAGACGTGATCCTGGGCCGGTCGCGAATTGTGGGCACCCTCGTCTTCATCGACCCGGGCAGCAATTCGGCAGTCCAGGACTCGGTATCGTGGGAAGCCGCCGTCGCTAATTTTCCGGCCTTGCTCACCAATCACAAATTCACCATCAAGCTCGGCTCGGCCGGTTTGAGCGAAACGGCCATCGGTGTCAATCTGAACCCCGCCAACACCCCGTATCCTTATCAGTCAGGCGTGGCCAACGAGACGCTGACCGATTCGTTTCCCTCGCGAGTCACCGGACTGATTTACTCGGCAGAAGACCTCGAGTTTTCCGGCTCGCCAGCCGTCTCCGGCGTCGTGATCGCCCAGCGAGACATCAACGTGCGGACCAGTTCGCTGTCGCTCAACTATGGCAATCTCTACCAAGCGGATCCGCCTCCGGGCTTTGACGTCGGCAGCCAAACGATGAAAGTCGTCTCCGGCTCCTGGCAGCGGACCGTCGATTAACTTCTCCCCCTCGCCCCGCTTCCAAGTCACGCTATCTACCAAAACCTTCTCCCCCTCGCCCCGTTTCGGGAAGAGCCGCGCTATCTACCAAAACCTTCTCCCCCTCGCCCCGCTTCGGGAAGAGCCGCGCTATCTAACAAAACCTTCTCCCCCTCGCCCCGCTTCGGGGAGAGGGGGCCGGGGGGT
>JBQCJB010000933.1:0-8616 GCA_051953155.1 Aureliella sp.
ATGCTCAGCCGCCGCACGGCAGGCTGGGCCGCTCGCCCGCTCGCCCTTCCGATTCGCCCCTAGCTGTCGCTGCGGCGACGCAGGACCAGCAGGATATCGCTGCTTTCTCGGTCCAGCTTGATCGGTTCGTCGATCTCGTACCAAAAGTCGTAGGACTGGCAGAGTTCGAACTCCGGAACCTTGGCGAGCAACTTGCGGAGCTGCGGCAGCGTGTAGGAGCGGAGCGTCATTTCGGTTTGCACCCGCAGCGGCGGCTGCTCCCCTTTGCGAATCAGCATCGAAACCCGCAAGCGCTCCAGCCGGGCCCGCTGCTGCCACTCGACGACCCGCAGGGTAAAACTGACCTGCGTCTTCCCCTTTTTCACCTTCCAGCGCTCAATGCAATGGTCGTCCGCGTCGTGCGGCATCACATGCAGGCCGAGGAAAAACAGGCCGCCGGGGCGAACCGCTGCGGCCACCGCGCGGAGGTGAGCCACCGCATCGGCCTCCGTCAGCAGGTGCCGCACCGTGTTGAAGGTGTTCAGAGCCACGTCATACGGCCGCTTGACCGTAAAGTCGATCATGTTCGCCTGGTAGACGTCGGCCTCCAGTTTTTTCTTGGCCAGTCGCTTGCGCAGGAAACCAAGGGCGTTTTCATTCAGATCGAATCCGGCCACGTCGTAGCCCAGTTCGGCCAGGCCGATGACTAAGCGCCCGGTGCCGCACGCCGGTTCGATGATCCGCTTGACCGGGCCGACGGCAAAGCGATCGAAGGCCATCTGCAGAAACTCGACCTCCCGAGGCGTATCCTCCTGAAAAAACAAGTCGTAGTACTCGGGGTAGTCGTACCAGTCGGGCCGCTTCTTGGCGGATGTACTCAAAACCTGATCCTTGTGCTCGATTCCAGTTCGGCAGTGTGCGCGCCGCTCGAAAAAGCGAAGTGTCCCGCGAGAAAGCGGGCCGCACATCGACCGGCGCAGTTAGAAGGCGAGCAATCTTACGCCAGAAGGGGCCATCGATCGATAGCCTCAGGCCTGGGTCTCACTGGGAATCATGTTAAAGAGCTTGAGGAACTGATCCATCGACGGCACCCGCTGTTCGGGTTTGGCCTGAATCGACTGCATGATCAGCCCGCCGAGTTGCTTGTTCAGATCGGGTCGATACTTAAAGATGTCGGTCGCGTTGGACGTATCATGGTTCAGCGCCGCCAGTCCGCTGGTCTCGCTGCCGGGCCACGGATGCTCGAAGGTCAGCAACTGGTAGCAGGTCACCCCGAAAGAAAAAATGTCGACGCGCTGGTCGGTCGCCCGGCGGCGCACGACCTCGGGGGCCATATACAGCGGTGTACCGGTGCGGTTTCCGGGGGCCATGAATTCCTTGGTCGCCGGCACAGTCAGTCCGAAGTCGATCAGCTTGATCAAACTGACGTCCGCCGTACAGATAAAGTTGCGCGGGCAGATGTCGCGGTGGATGTAGCCCGATTTGTGAACGTACTGGAGAGCCTGGGCCATCTGGCTGATCAGCGTCAGCCGCTTGCCCTCGAGCAGACCTGCCTCGCGGTTGTGGATCAACGTCTGCAAGCCTGGCCCGTCGACGAACTCCATGACCAGGTAGGGCGCGCCTTTGGTGCTGACGCCATACTCGAGCGTCTCAACGACGTACTTGTGGTGCATCGAGGTGGCGATCTCCCCTTCGCTGGGCTTGTTCATCCCTTTGAAGCGGCTCTCGAAGAATTGCACCTTCTCGATGTCGCAGAGTTTGACACCGACGATGCGATCGTTCTCGCGATCGCGGGCGACGATGAAGTTGCTCATCGTGCCACTGACGGCCGAACGCAAACGTTCGAAGCGGGACTCGATGTCGGTGACGCGGCGACGCGGTTTGGCTGTGCCACCGCCGCCGACGATTCCCTTTAGCTTGTCAAACAGCCCCATCGAGGATTACTTCCCGCAATAGTCGATCGCCCGAGCAATTTCGCTCTTGAGGCGACTGCGTTCCACAATCCTGTCAATGTAACCATGTTCCAGCAGGAATTCACTGGTCTGGAACCCGGCGGGCAATTCGATCTTGATCGTCGCCTTGATCGTTCGCGGGCCGGCAAAGCCAATCAGCGCCTTGGGCTCGGCGAAGACCAAATCGCCCAGCGAGGCAAAGCTGGCCGCGACGCCACCCATCGTCGGATTGGTCAGGACCGAGATGTACAGTCCGCCGCGGTGATGGTACTTGGCCAGGGCCGCGGAGACTTTGGCCATTTGCATGAGCGACAAAATACCCTCGTGCATCCGAGCGCCGCCGCCCGACGCGCTGATGATGATCAGCGGCAGGTCTTGTGCGGTAGCGCGTTCGACCAGCCGCACCAGCCGTTCGCCGACGACCGAGCCCATGCTGCCCATGATAAACGCCGAATCGGTCACGCCGATTGCCACCCGGCGAGCTCGGATCATGCCGGTGCCGGTCAGAGCTGCGTCGGTCAGGCCGGTCCGCTTTTGCTCGTCGACCAGCCGCTCGGAGTAACGCTTCTTGTCCTGGAACTCGAGCGGATCGGTCGAGCGAAGCTGCTCGTCCCACTGCTCGAACGTGCCTTCGTCGAGCACCTGCGCGATCCGCTGCTGGGCCGACACGTAGAAGTGGTATTGGCACTTGGGGCAGACGTTCTGCAGTCGTTCGGCTTCCTTGCGGTAGATCGTGCTGCGGCAGCCAGGGCATTTAACCCACAGTCCTTCGGGCACGCCGCGCTTGATGGCTCCATTGGTTTCTTTGGCAGCCGGCGCGCCGGCCGAGGACGTGGGTTGGTCAATGGTGGCCATCATGCAGAATCCCTAGACTGCCGAAGCAGCCAATGGTTGGTGTAAGGTCAACAGCTCCCAGGTCCCTGCGTCTAGTTGGCTGGTCCATATATCGTCGAAGTCGCAGCCCAGCAGATGGCAGCGGACCACCGAAGCCAGCGGTTCGGGGATGACCATGCCGATCGTGCCGCGACGATGCCGTCGCACGAGTTTATCGAGCGCGCTCTCGACGCGCTGCAGGGCTGCGTCGAGCATTTCACCTCCGGGGGGACAGATGCCGACCGGATTGTCATGGAATTGCTTGTAAACACGCGGCTGCAAACGCCGCACCTCTTCGATCAATTTGCCTTGCCACAGACCGTGGTTGACATTGCGAAAGCAATCGACGGTTCGCGACTTCCAGCCGCAATGCTGAGCCAGGATCCGTCCGGTCTCTTGGGCCGATTCGCACGGAGCGACATACAGGCATTCGACGTCGACGTCCTTGAGGCTTTCGCCAGCGGCCACGCTCTGCCGCTGTCCTAAGGGGCTGAGCGGAATATCCAGCGCCCCTTTGATCCGCCCTTCCTCGTCGAATGTCGTCGAGCCCGGACGGACTAATAACACGTTTAACATAGAGTCCTTTGAAACAGCGCGGAAGCTAGTTTCGGAGCTGCTCGTCCAGCTGAGCTATCGCCGCTGCGTAGTCGGGCTGGCCAAAAATAGCCGAGCCAACCACAAACAACGTCGCACCGGCCCGTGAACAGTCCCGAATCGTCGACAGATTGACTCCTCCGTCGACCTCTAGCAAAACGTCCGGCGAAACCCGCTCGCGCAGCGAACGCAGTTTTTCCAGAGCCACCGGATTAAACGCCTGGCCGCCAAAGCCCGCGTTAACGCTCATAATTAACACCAAGTCGCAAAGCGGCAAGAGCGCTTCCACAACTTTCAAATCGGTCCCCGGGTTCAGTGCTACCCCGGCTGCCGCCCCCGCCTGGCGGATGGTCTCGAGCGCAAGTCGAATATCGCCAGCGACTTCTGCGTGGACGGTCAGCAGGTCGGCGCCCGCTTCGACGAACGCCGACACATACTTATGGGGATCAGAAATCATCAGATGGACGTCCAGCGGCAGAGTGGTGAGCTGCCGGACGGCGGAGATGATCGGCATGCCATAGGTGAGGTTGGGCACGAAGTGCCCGTCCATGACATCCAGATGCAGGGCCGCGACACCGGCCTCTTCGAGCCGCCGGATCTCGCGTTCCAGGTTCGTGAAATCGCACTGCAACAGGCTCGGCAAAACGATTTGCCTGCCCCGCAGTTGCTCAATTGCTGCTCTACCGATGCGTTTGCCCATAGACGGCGATTGTCCGCCATCGCTCGACAGTTGGCAAGCCGACTCTAGAAGCGGCGGCGGATCATCAGCAGGCTGTTATCGGCCAGGGCTTGATGACTCAGTCCCAGCGGCAGCTGCTGGGCCAGCTCGGCAGCTAAATCGGCCAGCGGTTCGTCGTTGCGCTGGAAGAGCGTGCTGAGCAGATCTTCCTGGTTCAGCCCACCATCGGCCGCCCCGGCGACCAGCGACGAGGGCATCAGGATCAGAATGTCACCGGCGTCCAACTGCAGCGAGAGGGGTTTAAAGAGCGAATCGGGTTGCAGCCCGAGCTGCGGCCCGCTGACGGCCAATGGCCGATAGCCGCGCTGGCCGACCAGGAACGCCTGTACCATCCCTCCGCAAGCCACCTGCGCCAGCCCGGTGGCTGGCTCGATGACGGCCATCGCCAGCGAGCAGCGCCAATCGGCATCCTGCAATTTCCAAATCATGTCGTTAGCGCGGCGGAGAACATCGGCTGGCCAGCGTGTCGAACTCTCGACCATGTCGACGATCGCATGCAGACGCGACGCTACCAGCGCCCCGGCTGCGCCGCGGCAATTGGCGGCTCCCAGCGCCGCCACGATCTGCTCTTCGGAATTGACTGCCCAGGCATGAAAAGTTCCGCCGAGCGCATTGGTGTGGTGCGTGAAACCGCCGACGTCGTAGTCCGGGTGCAGCGGTTGCTGGTCGGGCCACAGCGATGCCTGGATGAGGCTGGCGGCGTCGAGCTGCTGTGCCGCGGCCCGCACGCGGAGAATCTCGCCGCTGAGCACCCGGCGCTCGATGTCGCCCAAAATCTTGTCGGCAGCCGCTTTGGCCGCTTCGATGTCCGCGGTGCTGAAGTCGCGGACATGATCGCTCCACAGCCAGAGCGTGCCTTGGGGCATGTTGGATGATCCGATCGGGACGCACAAGCCTGCTGCATACGGCTCGGGACAATTCCAATCGGGAGCGATCGCCACGTTCTCCAGCAGCACCGCATTGCCGAGCAAGGCTTCCAGATCGGCCAGCGCGCCGCGGAGACTGCGCGGCGGTTTGGCGAGATTGTTCTTGGCCATGCCGACGCAGCTGCGCATCTTGAGCGTACTGGTGGCATCGTCGAGCAGGTAGACCGCGGCCGCGTCGCTGCCCGAAGCGATGATCGCGCGCTCGAGAGCCTCTTCCATCGCATGGTAGAGTGAATCCTCCGGCCCGTCCTCGGTCAGCGTGACGCTCAGTCCCGCTGCCAGCTCGGCCTCCTGACGCGCGACCGCGTCTTCGCATTGCTTGAGCCGCCCGACCATTTCGTTGATCGATTCGAGCAGCCGCCACGCCGACTCCTCCGACGTCGTCGTCTGTTCGAAGAAGTCGCTCTCATCGAGCAGCCCATCCAGCGGCAGACTGCTGACCAGCCGCACGCGTTTGCTTAGTTCGGCATTGGGACAGCCCAGCTTCTGCGCCAGCGACCACCGCGAGCCGGCCGGTGGCAACTCGACCGCTTGCACTTCCCAACCGGTCGCCTCGGAGAACGCGGCCAGCAGCGATTCGATGGGGTCGGCGCCCGCGGCCGGAGTAGGCTGGTCTTGATCGGCTCGATGCAAACGCAAATGCGGAACTTGTTTACGAGGCACTACGCGTCTTCCGTTGCTTACGAATGCTGGGATCAGGGGGAAAGTTTGAGTGCTCGAGCTAGCCGATGCCGGCGCGCCAAAATCGCTGGCGGTCTATGCAAGCCTATTTTTCATCGGACAAGCCAATGCCGATCAGGGCAAAAAACTGCCTTGCAAGCGGCGACTTGTCCCCTCGAGCCCTCTAGCGTGCATACGCCCGGCATAATCGGAACTCTTCAACACCTCCTGAAGCCGCCGCCTCGCAGACCGAACGCATGCGACGCCACCGACCACTACCAGCAGGCGCTCGCGCGCGAGATTTTTCTTCCTAGCAACGCCAGCCAGTGCGCAAGAGAGCGCACGATCGAGATAAAGAGAGGGAGGGAGCGTGAGGGACTTTGGCGCTTGCGGGCTTTAGGTATCGCGGCCGAGGGTGAAGCTCGACTCGGTCTTCACCAGGGCCAAGTCATCCGGGAACGTGTGGATGGCTTGCACGCGCAGGCTGCGCTGACGCGTTTCCAGATGGACAAAGCTCAAGCCGCCGATGGCCATGCGGCCCGAATTCTCGAAGACTTGGATCAGCTCGTGATTCTTGGCCGCCGCCCCGAGCTGGTGCTGGATCAACCAGAACATCTCAGCCGGCACCCGCTCGAGCGCATACTCGTAGCGGTACTCCACACCCAGGTGGTACTCGATGCGTTCGCGCAGCGTCCCTTCCAGGCTATGCGCCGCCAGGCGTCGCCGCTGAGGCAGCAGTTGCCGGGCCGAGGCAGCCACTTCCGTCAACGTAACCGTCCCCGATGACCAAGTGATCCGATGCCCGTCGCTGGTGATATCTACTTTGGCAGAGAAATTGCTACGCGTCACCTGCGACGATTTGAACACTTGGAACAACTCGGGATGCAGCGATCGGCCGAAGACTTGAAAAGTCAGTTCAGCCACGCGAGGACGTATGGTAGAAACGGTCATCGGCGTATCTCAATTTGCAGCTTGCCGGGCGAATTATTCAATCGATAAGGAGTCACGCGCTGATTACGATTGGGGCGGATGCGCCTGCCGTGCAGCGAGGCCTGATTATAGTCCGGCGCAGGGGCATTCACCAAGGGCAACGTCAGCACCTCGAGCCAAGCGGATAAGTAAGGAGTCGACCCAGAAAACTCTTTGCAGCGCGGACCACCGCCGGCCGGCAGTCACCGGTTTTGATTTACGTTAAATTGCTTGCATAACAACTTTGATTGCGGTTAGGAACTATCTTGCGCGAGCCATCCTCCACACCATCGCCGCTGAACATTGCCTTTGTTGCTTCGGAAGCTGTCCCGCTAGCCAAGACAGGCGGGCTGGCCGATGTGTGCGGCGTGCTACCGCGCGAACTGGCCAAGCTCGGACACAAGTGCGTTTTATTCTTGCCCGGCTATCGCCGCGCGCTAGCCAGCGGCTTGCCGCTGGAAGTGACCGATTATGGGTTCACCATTCCCATGGGAGGGCGACACATGGCCTGCCGGCTGCTGAAGACCCAGCTGCCAGGCTCCGAGGTCGATGTCATCCTGGTCGATCAACCGCAGTACTTCGATCGCGATGCGCTCTACGGTGATGCCCAAGGTGACTACCGCGACAACTGCGAACGCTTTGCCTTTTTCTGCCGGGCCGTTGTGCACGCGATCGAGCAAATGGGCTTGCGGCCGGACATCGTCCATTGCCACGACTGGCAGACCGGTCTGGTGCCGGCCTACATAGCGACCGGCACCGGCGGCTACAGTTGGATGTCCGGCGCCAGCTCCATCATGACGGTGCACAACCTGGGCTACCAGGGCCGCTTCTGGCACTACGACATGGTGCACACCGGACTCGACTGGCAGTATTTCAACTGGAAGCAGATGGAATTCTACGGCGACGTGTCGTTCCTCAAGACGGGTCTCGTCTTCAGCGATGCGGTCACCACAGTCAGTCCCACTTACGCCCAAGAAATTCGCACGCCCGAGCATGGCTGCGGGCTCGATGGCGTGCTCCGCGATCGAGGCGATACGTTCGTCGGCATCGTCAATGGCGTCGATTACGAAGTCTGGAATCCAGCCACCGATCGCTGGTTGCCGCAAACCTACGACATCAATAACTGGCGCATCGGCAAACGCGACTGCAAACAACAGTTGCGGGCCGAGCTCGGACTGTCCAGTAGCGACACGGTATTGGTCGGCATCGTCAGCCGCTTGGCCGCGCAAAAGGGCTGGGACTTGATCATTCCGCTGATGCAGCGGTGGCTTCAGTCCCCCAGGCCCGTGCAGTGGGTCGTCCTCGGTACTGGCGAAGAACCGATCGAGACGGAACTGAAACAGCTGGCCGACCACAATCGCTCGCGCTTGGCCGCCCGGCTCGAGTTCTCCGAATCCTTGGCCCATCGCATCGAAGCGGCCAGCGATATTTTCCTCATGCCGAGCCAATATGAACCTAGCGGCTTAAATCAACTCTACAGCCTGCGTTATGGGACAGTTCCCGTAGTGCACGCCACCGGCGGCCTGACCGACACGGTGCTCGATGCGTCGCCTGCGAATTTGTCCCAGGGAATTGCCACCGGCTTTGCGTTTGATGGCTACCGCTTGGACGAGCTGGAGCGTACACTCGGACGGGCCATCGAGATTTGCCGCACCGAGCCGTCGTTATGGGCCAAGTTGGTCGAAAACGGAATGCAGCAGGATTGGTCATGGCATCGCAGTGCGCTGCAGTATGCGGAGCTGTATGAACGCACGGCGGCCAGCAAGCGGAGCCCGCGATGACCGAACGTTATCGCAACAACGAACCATCGACCAGTGAACTGCGCCACGATTGGCTCTGCGATCGGTGGGTGATCATCGCCCCCCAACGCAACGAACGCCCCGACGATTTTGCTCCGCTTTGCGAAGCCGCCCACGTCCCGCCT
>JBQCJB010000934.1:0-7080 GCA_051953155.1 Aureliella sp.
ACCTCGCAGTTCTCCAGAACTTCGATGACCAAACTTTTGCACGCGATCGTATACACCTGGGTTCACTTCACCGGTGACTTCGGAGCCGTTGTCGCTAGTGAAGATGACGAGTGTGTTCTCCTCGACGCCGCTGCGTTTCAGAGCCTCGAGCACTTGACCGATGGACCAGTCGGTCTGATGGACGAAGTCACCATACGCTCCGGCCTGTGATTTGCCGACAAACTCGGGCGCAGGCACGACGGGATAATGCGGCGAGGTGAGTGCGAAATAGAGGAAGAATGGCTGTTTGGTCTTCGCGGTCTCGTCGATCCATTGCACTGCATGCCGCGTGATTTCGGGCAAGATATTCACCAGTTTCCAGCCCGGGACCATTGGGCCAGGAATGTTGAAAAGACCGCCGGCGGCGCGTTCGGAAGGCAGGCCGACGGTGCGATCATTCTCGACGAAACAATACGGCGGATAGTTCGGCACGACCGTCCCGAAGTAGTGATCGAAGCCGCGCGTGGTTGGCCCGTCCGCGATGGGCTTGGTGAAGTCCACGTTGGACATCGGGTTATTGCGGGTCGAGGGCGGCTGGCCGTCGGTCGTGGCATACGTCATCCCGAGATGCCATTTGCCGATGCACGCAGTCGTGTATCCATGCTGTTGGAGCAACTTGCCCACAGTCAGCCGTTCCGGCGCGATGAGCGGCAGGTCCCAGGGTCCGAGCACGTTGCGTTGCAAGCGCGTCCGCCAAGCGTAACGCCCGGTCAGCACCGCATAACGCGTCGGCGAACAAACCGAAGAGGGCGAATGGGCATCCGTGAACCGCGTACCCTCCCGCGCGAGTTGATCGAGATGCTGCGTCGGAATCTTCGAGTCCGGGTTGTAGCAACCCAGGTCGCCATAGCCGAGATCGTCCGCCAGGATGAATACGATGTTCGGCTTCTCCGCCGCAGGCACATTTGCTTGGATGCTCTGCAAGCACAGCGCGCCAACCATCGCCATACAAAACTGCGTGTAGCGGACAACTCTTCGAGCATTCATCGGGCGGGTTCCTCAGGCATTACTTCACTCAGACAGAATGGACTCCAGTTTAGCTTCGCCGCCCGACACGAGCCTACCGTTCGGGTCGATAAGAATCACGGTCCCTAGTCCGGGCAAGCCGAAACGCTCCCAGCTTTGGACCGTTGAATCGAGAATCACAGGAAATGGGATCCGCTTGCCTTTCCAGACCTTTTGCTCAATGGGTTTCAGAGCTTCTTTAAGTTGCTGCATGGTGGTCAGTTCACCGGCGTGATCAATACAAACGCCGACGATTTCAAATTTGGAGCGTTGTGCCTTATGTTTCTCGTAGAACGCGGTGAGCCTGGGGATGTCTTCGGACAGGCAGGGGACGCAACCAAGCCCCCAAAAGTCGATTAGCAGCCACTTGCCCCGAAAGTCCGCGACTCGCGTGTTGGGGCCAAGTCCCTCGGAATCGGTTATGTGCCACTCGGGTGAGGCCTCACCGAAGCGCTGCGTGTAATCGCGCCAGGTCCCACTATTCTTGGCCTCTTTGATGGCCTTACCAAGTTTTTGGGGACTGTAAGGGTTTTCTTGCAGATCCAACGTCCCCAAATCGATGTCGTTGACGTTGCCGTCAACGATCAGTCGCGGCGGCAGCTTCACGTGTAGAAAGATGGCCTCAGGCTTTTGTGAGTGGGCATAGAAGTCGAGAACATATTCTCCGGGCGGCACCTTGAACTCGAAGGAGCCGTCGAGCGATCCGCAACTGATGACGCTCGTAAGAGCCAAGGGCCGTTCGCTGTCTGGGGGCACCTCCACGGTGACGTGCGAGAATTCAATGGTCTTTCCTGGCAGGGATGTTCGAAGCTTGCCACGCACCGTCGTAAGTGGCTTCAACGCAATCTCTTGGATGCCAGGAGCCTTCGATTCCGGGACAATGGCGATGGCGCCCAGCCGCCTTGCTCGGTCCATCACCACGAGCGCCAACGTCCGTTCGTGGCAGAGAATGCTGAACTTGCCGTCGCTGGTTGACGTAGCGCTACGTGCCTGCATAGGCTCCATCCGACCGACATTCCCCCAATACGCGGCATGCTCGTCTGGCTTCGAAAGGTCGTAGTCGCTTCCGTCCGCTTTCACGGAGCTGCCGTTGGCACGCCAGAACGGGGCAACATCTGCATCGCCTACGGGGCGGCCCGCCAAGTCGACGATCCTGCCGCGAATCTCGCGCTCGTCAGCCGACGCCCTCGACAGGCAGCAACCGAGAACGGTTGAGACAAAGAGCGCGATCGCTTGCGAGCGCATAGGCTGACCTCTCTTTTGAAACGTCTTGGGTGTCGTTACTCAAAGGGCAGAGTTTGGCGTGTCCCGTCGAAGTCGTAGTCTCCCTCGGAAACGCGACACGATGTCGCAGCCATGAGGGGAGTGTCTGCATTATAGCCGCACCGACCGCATCGCAGCTCCAAGGAGCGAGCGGCCGGGTCGCGGCCTGGCATTTGCTTATGCCGCTTGCTTATGCCGCTGAATGTCCGCGGGCTGGCGTGGCGCCCAAAGCGTTGGTTTTGCATAAAGGCCGAAGCGTATGAACGGCAATCTTCTGACGGTTCGATCGTGGTCGCCCTATGTCGCAGGAGCTGGCATCGGTGTACTGAGTTGGTTCGCATTTGCGACCGCTGGCCGGCCCATCGGTGTAACCACTGCCTTCGAGTCGACCGCGGCGCTGGCTGCGAAGGCAGCGGTCCCAAGTATTGAGCAGACAAACGGCTATTACCAAAGAAAGGAAGCCGAAGGCAAACCACCCAAAATCGACTGGGAGTGGATGCTCGTCGTCGGCATCTTTCTGGGAGCTCTAATCAGTTCAAAGCTTTCGGGCGATCGTGGCGCACCGACAGTGCCTCCGCTATGGCAAGCGCGGTTCGGTGACAGCGTGCCGCTGCGACTAGCTGTCGCTTTTTTAGCTGGCGGGGTGATGATGTTTGGAGCCAGGCTAGCTCAAGGCTGTACCAGCGGTCATGGCATCAGCGGCACCCTTCAGCTTGCCGCTTCCAGTTGGATCTTTATCAGCGTTGCCTTTGCAGTAGCTTCTATCACCGCCTGGGGCGTGTACGGTCGAGAAGGAGCGAAGCATGTTTGACTCGCCTGAAAAACTCGTTCTCGGACTGGTCACAGGCATGGTCTTTGGCTTCCTGCTTCAGAAGGGGCAGGTGGCGAAATTCGAAGTGATCGTAGGTCAATTTCTGTTTAAGGACTGGACCGTCGTCAAGATGATGGGCAGCGCTGTGATCGTCGGCTCCATCGGCGTCAATGCGCTGGTTCTGGCCGAGCTAGCCGAGCTGCATATCCGCCCACTTCAATGGGGTGGAATCCTGCTCGGCGCAGTCCTCTTTGGGGTCGGGATGGCTACGTTGGGCTATTGCCCGGGGACCACCGTGGCTGCGTGCGGAGAAGGTCGACGCGACGCCATGGTTGGAGTGCTGGGCATGCTGGCCGGCGCGCTGTGTTTCGTCATGTTCAATGATCCGCTGCAGCAGGTGATCAGCGGTTTAGGCAATTCTGGAAAAGTCACCTTGCCCGAGGTTACGGGAACTTCCCCTTGGCTGTGGATAGGGCTGCTTTTGGCGGCTGGAGTAGCCGGCCTATTCATCGACCGGCTGCAGCGCAGGACCTCGCCACAGCGAACGACTCGCCATGCCTCGACCAGTTCAATGGGATAGACTCTCACACTGACAGAATGAAAAAGGAATGCGGTATGTCGTTGATTCTTGAAACAGTTCAGACCGAAGGAATTGCGGAGCTCTCCTGCCTCATTGGCGATGACAAGACGGGCACCGCGGCGGTCATTTGCCGAAATGTCCGGCTGGCTCGGCAAAACGCTCATGAAGGTCGGTGACAAAGGCAAGTTGACGCTCCCCGAGGCAGTCGGGCTTCGCTGGCCGACGTTTCTCGCTCTCTTCGTACCGATCCTTATTGCTTGCCTTGTCGCTATTGAAAGGTATGCAGCGTGATGAAATGGAAAGCGAGACAGGACGCGGTGCGAACCGCTGGGTTAGTCTGCCAACTACTGGCACTCGGGCTGGTCAGCTTGTCGCCAGCAACAGCTCGAGCTTGTCCGTTTTGCAACTCGAGCACCGCGCAGCAGGTGCGGGCTGGCATTTTCAATTCCGACTTCACATACAACCTGGTTCTCACTGCGGCGCCCTTTGTGGTGTTGTTCGCAGTCCTCTTTCTTATCCTCTATTGGCCGCCAGCACGAGCGGGGGGGCTCACGATGAGGCGCGCGTCGCCGCTCAAACGTAGCAATTCAACAACGGACGTATAACATGGCGAGAGAAACTACCCGGCGTCCACTGATCGCAGCCGGAACCGCACTCGGCATTGGCATGGGCGGCTTTGTGGACGGCATCGTTTTGCATCAACTTCTGCAAGTGCACAACATGCTCTCGGCAAAGTATCCCACTAGAGGCATTGCTGCAGAACAGTTAGTGGTCAATCTTGAAATCAATATGTTTTGGGATGGACTTTTTCATGTTCTGACCTGGGTGATGACGGCGGTCGGGCTGATACTGTTGTGGCACGCTGTGCGGAGACGGGACGTGCCGCTTCGAAGCAGCACACTGACAGGCTCAATGATCTTTGGCTGGGGACTGTTCAATCTGGTAGAAGGAGTTATCGATCACCACATCCTCCACGTTCACCACGTCACAGAGACCGCAAACCATCTTACTTGGGATCTAACATTTCTAGCCGCCGGAATTGTGATGATCATCGTCGGCTGGCTAATCATAGGCAAGCCTCGCCCGGACGATGCGTTATATGCGCACCCGGAATAACGGCAGACACTCGGGCCGGTCACATTTCAACCTACCGAAAGGAGTTCGCCATGGACAACATGAAGATTAACGACGAGGTCACGGTCGGGGCACAGCCTACTGACCAGCAACTGAACGAGTTGGCCAGTCAGGGCTTTAAGTCAGTGGTAAACTTCCGTACGGAAGGTGAGGAAGACCAGCCGCTTTCGCCGGCGCGCGAAGGCGAGAAAGTGGGCAAGCTCGGGCTTGAGTATTTGCACGTGCCAGTCTCGGCGAAGTCTATGAGTCCTGAGACCGTGGATCGCTTTCGTCAGCGGTTTGCCAATTTGGCCAAGCCGGTCTTTGCTCACTGTAAGAGCGGCCAGCGAGCCGGCGCAATGGTGATGATGCACATTGCCAGCACCCAGGGAATGAGCGGCAAAGAGACGCTCCAACAGGCCGAACAAATGGGGTTCAAGTGCGATCAACCCGAGCTCAAGCGGTTCGTCGAACAGTACGTCGACAATCACGGCAAGAGCTAACACGTCAAGCCTCACAAGGCGCGAGTCCCCGTAATGAAACTCACGATACTGCACACCAACGACATCCATGGCCACCTTACGCCGTGGCGGGGCTGGGAAGGGGAATTGAAGGATAAGACGGTAGGCGGCTTGGGAGCGCTCGCCGGAGCGATTGCAACAGCCCGGCGCGAGGCGGGCGAGAACTGCTTGCTGCTGGATGCAGGGGATCTGATTGGCGACTCGATGATTGCCGACCTGACCAAAGGCAAGGCGCTCATCGCTGCACTCAACCACTTGCGGTATGACGCGCTGACGATCGGTAATCACGAGCCCGACTTCGGGGTGGATGCGCTGCGCGAGCGCATCGATGAGGCCGCGTTCCCCGTAGTGGCTGCGAACCTAGCGGTCGCAAGCGATGATTCGCTCTTTACCAAGCCCTACGTCATCAAGACAGTCGGTGACCTGCGTGTGGGAATTCTAGGACTCGCCTACCCCAAGACGTCGCGTACTACCGCGGCCAAGAATATCGAAGGCCTCAGGTTCCAGGCGCCTCAAGATATAGCCGAAAAGCACGTTCGGCACATGCGCGATGAAGGCGTCGACCTGCTTGTTGCCTTGACGCATCTTGGGCTCAGCGCCGACCAGCAGCTGGCCCGTTCGGCGAAAGGCATCGATGTCATCGTCGGCGGCCATAGTCACAACCGCATGGCCGAGGCCGAGCAAGTCGGCAAAACGCTGATCGTCCAGGCCGGTGCACACGGCTCCGACCTCGGCGTGCTGGAACTGACGATTGAAAGTGGCAACGTCACCAATCACCACCGAAGCCTGATTCCGCTGGATCACGACAAGATCTCGGTTGATCGCAGCGCCGACGAGCTGGCGTTGCGGCTCATCCAGCCGCATCGGCAGGCACTCGAGGAGCATGTCGGGCGAGCCACCACGTGGCTCATCCGGGCACAGACGCTGGCGGGAACCGAGGCTCGCAAGCGCGACGAAGAGTCACCGGTCGATTCGCTCTTTGCCGATATTCTGCGTGAAGAAACCAACGCCGACTTCGCCTTTCTGCCGGGAGTCGGCTACGGCGTGGCGATTCCGCCCGGCCCAATCACTGCAGCCCAGTTGCGACAGCTCGTGCCGCACGTTGGAAAAGTAATAACGATGCGGCTTCACGGAGCGCATATCATCGACCTGCTCGAGCAAGGAGTTGAGAACGTTTTCACCAGCGACCCAGCGGTGAAGGTAGGCGGCATGATTCAGGTCTCCGGTTTGCGATTTGCCTATCGGCCAACCAACGCCAGAGATCATCGAGTAACCAAGATTGAGCGGATCGATGGGACATGGGACGCCGGCGCCGATTACTGGATTGCAACCAACTCAATGCTCGCTCAGGGTGGCCACAATCAAAAGCCGTTTCTGCAGGGTCGGTCTGTGCAGGAGCATGCTTCCCAGTACGCGATGCTCCGCTCTGCACTGTTAAAGAGGCAAGCTGTGTCCGCGCCCGCACTGGGGCGCATTCGACGAGAATCTGACAGCAAATGACCAAACAGTCTTCAAAGGAGGAAAGTTGCCATGAGCCGCGTACTTGCTTCTCTGCTGTTCTTTACTTGCATTTCCGCCACACTTCCATGCCCGGCGCAAGGTCCTGCATCCAAGGAGAATCCCCAAGTGGTCAAAGCCGTAGTTCACATCAATTTCAAAGACGCGGATCGCCACGAGCACGCTCTCAACAACGTTGAAAATATCCTCAAGGAGGCCGGCGATACAGAGGTAGTCGTCGTCTGCCACGG
>JBQCJB010000935.1:0-5013 GCA_051953155.1 Aureliella sp.
GTCTGGCCGAGCAACTGCGCGACACCGAGGAGGAAGCCGGAACGGGCCTCCGAGGTTCCGATCAGCGTGGCGAAATGGAAAAAGCAGCCGCGCAGCAGCGGCAGCGCCTGGCCGACCTGCTCGAGGACATGCGCCGCGCCGTCGAGAGCGCCGAAGAGCCAGAACCGCTGCTGGCTCAGCGGTTGTACGATACCTTCCGCAAGACCGAGCAACAGCATACCGACCGGAAATTGGAGGCCACAGAACAGCTTGTCGAGCGCAATCTGCTGCCGCAAGCTCAGGAGCTGGCCGAGCAGACGACCGCGGAAATAACCGAGCTGCGCGAAGGCATCGACAATGCGGCCGAAGCCGTGCTCGGCAGCGAAGTCGATTCCCTCCGACTGGCTCTCGACCAACTGCAGCAGCTTTCCCGGCAGATCGACCGCGAAGTATCCGAAGCCACCGGCCAACCCGACCAGCAAGGCCAGCAAGGCCAGAGCAGCCGAGACGGGCAACAGGATGGACAGGATCAACAGGCACGCGGTCAACAACAAGGCGAAGGCCAACAGCCAGGCGAAGGTCAACAGCAAGGTCAACAGGGCCAGCAGGGCCAACAACAAGGACAAGAAGGCCAACGACAAGGACAAGAAGGCCAACGACAAGAAGGCCAGCAGCCAGGACAGGGACAACAACCAGGCCAACGAGGCGAGCAGCCAGGCCAAGGGCAACAGACAGGACAACAGGGACAACAACAAGGACAACAACAAGGACAACAACAAGGACAACAACAAGGAGGCCAGCAGCCAGGCCAAGGTCAACAGCAGGGACAACAGGGACAGCAAGGTCAACAGCAGGGCCAAGGCCAACAGCAAGGACAACAGGGACAACAAGGCCAAGGCCAACAGCAGGGACAACAAGGCCAGGGGCAACAGCAGGGACAGCAGGGACAGCAGGGACAGCAGGGACAGCAGGGACAGCAGGGACAGCAGGGACAGCAGGGCCAAGGCCAACAGCAAGGCCAACAGGGTCAGCAGGGCCAAGGCCAACAGCAGGGCCAAGGCCAACAGCAGGGCCAAGGCCAACAGCAGGGGCAGGGAGGCGGCGAGCAGCCGGGCGGGCTGCGGGCTGGTGGACAGCGGCAAAGCGGACCACCGTCCACTCGCCAAGGTGGACTGCGAACGGCCAGCGATGGACGCGGTGGAACGGGCGGCGCGTTTGAAGAGTTCGGCGGCGAGCGGTTGGCCGCACCGATCACCGGCGAAGGGTTCCGCGACTGGTCCAATCGCCTACGCGAGGTCGAGGAACTGGTCGCCGATGCGGAACTCCGCGGCCAGGCCACACAAATCCGCCAAGCCGCTCGCGAGTTGCGGTCGGAGATCAAGAAACATGCTGCCGATCCCCAATGGGACCTGGTCAATAAACTGGTCGCCGAACCGCTCCGGGATTTGAGCAAGCAAGTTTCCGACGAGCTCTTGCGCAAGGCCGGCGATCGCAACTCGCTGGTCCCCATCGACCGCGATCCAGTTCCCGGGCAATACAGTGAATCGGTGCGCCGCTACTACGAAAATCTAGGAATCGGCCGGTGATGCAGGAGACGTTGGAAATTGGTTCGCGCCAATGGCTGCCGCTGGCGATCGCGGCAGCCATCATCGGTGCGGCATGCGTGGCATGGAGTCTGTGGCGCAGCCCCGTCCGCGGCCCAGCCGTCTGGCTTTCGGCAATGTTCAAGCTCCTGGCCATCGCATCGATCGCGCTGTACCTGGTCGAGCCTCTGGTCCGATCCAAGCGTCCCAAGCCGGGGGCCAACGCGCTGGCGGTCGTCGTCGACAATAGCCGCAGCATGTCGATCCGCGCCCCAGGGCAGAGCGATTCTCTCGAGGACAAGCTGAAAGCCGCTTTGCAACGCGATGCTGCCTGGCACGTGCGGGCCGCACAGGATTTTGCGGTCCGCTTGTATGCTTTCGATGCGCGGTTGCGGGCGATCGATTCGTTCGAGCAAATCAAATTCGACGGCAACAGCTCAGCTCTGGGCAATGCGGTCGAAACGGTCCGCAGTCGCTTTGCCGATCGGCCGGCGGCCGGCATTCTGGTCTTCACCGACGGCATGAACACCGACGCGCTGCCGAGGTTGACGCAAGCCGCCGAAGAGCACTTGCCCGTGTATCCAATCGTCGACCTGGGCCGAGACCAGTTGCGCGACATCTCGGTCACCGAACCGACGGTGACGCAAAGCGCATTCGAACTCTCCCCTGTTCAAGTCGAAGCTGCGGTCCAGTGCCAGGGCTTTCGCGGGCGACCGCTGGTGGTGCGCTTGATCGACGAACGCGGCACAACTCTTCAAGAACAAACGCTAACGCCCGACAGCGATACTTATCACAAGCGACTGCGTTTTCAGTTCCGGCCGCAAGAACCAGGCATTCAATTTGTGCGCGTGCGAGCCATGCTCAAGTCGGAGGATAGCCCCTCGCTGGAAATGCCACCCAGCCGCGCAGAAGTCACGACTGCCAACAACCAGCGACTGGTGGCGATCGATCGCGGCGGCGGGCCTTACCGCATACTGTACGTGGCCGGCCGCACGAACTGGGACTACAAATTCTTTCGGCGGGCTGTTGTCGAAGATCAGGAACTCCGCCTGGCCGGCTTGATCCGCATCGCCAGGAAAGAAGCCAAGTTCGGCTTTCGCGACCGGGCCGTCGATTCAACCAATCCGTTGTTCGCCGGCTTTGAGGAAGGTCAGGACGCCGCGGAGCAGTACGACGAACCGATCTTGCTGCGAATGGGCGAACTGGACGAAGAGGAACTAAAAGGTGGTTTTCCCAAGACCGAAGACGACCTCTACCGCTTTGATGCTCTGGTGTTGGACGATATCGACGCCAAGTTTTTCACGCAGGAGCAGATGTTGCTGATCCGCCAGTTTGTCGCCAGTCGCGGTGGCGGCCTGCTGATGCTTGGCGGCAGCGAGGCCTTTGAACGCGGCGGCTACCGCGACACTCCGGTCGGCGACTTGCTACCGGTCTACCTGCGCAGCCAGAGGGCCTCCGTTGCCCGCGCTGGATCTGAAGCGGACGCGGGAGTCGCGTCGCTCGGCGGTGGATCGCCGGACGCAGCCGACAATCCGGGCGTCGCCTTCCGATTGACGCGCGAAGGCAGCCTCGAGCCATGGATGCGTTTGCGACCTAGCGAGAGTGACGAAGCCAAACGCATTTCGGAAATGCCGCGTTTCGCCACCTGGAATTCCGTTCGCGACATCAAACCGGGGGCATCCATTCTGGCGGTGCTGGGCGGCGACGGCGAAACGCCTTGGCCCGCGATGGTCACGCAGAACTTCGGCAGCGGACGCGTCGCGGCTCTGACCGTAGGCGATATGTGGCGCTGGACGATGCGGCGTGCCCGAGAGGACTCGGACGACCTGGCCCAGTATTGGCGGCAAGTTGCCCGCTGGCTGACATCCGACGTGCCCAGACGCGTCGAGCTGGAAATCAAACCGCCTAAGAGTTTCAACGATCCCCAAACAATTACGATCCATCTGCGCGATGAATATTTTCATCCGCTGGATAACGCCGAGGTCGAAGTCAACGTGATGCCGCCTGACGGCAAACTAGTTCGGGTCGACGCGACTCCTGACCGGCAGCAGCCGGGCGTTATGCTGGCCAATTTCTGGTCGCAGACCGACGGACCGTATGTCGTCTCCGTAAAAGCCTCCCAGCCCGACGGAACCGTGATCGGCGAAGTCGAATCGGGCTGGAGCGCCGAGCGTTCGGCGAATGAATTTCGCAGTTTGTCGCCAGACCTCGACCAACTGGCGGCTTTGGCCAAAGAATCGGGAGGGCAACTGGTCGACATCGATGAACTGGACGACTTCGTCGCCAGCTTGCCGACTCGACAGGTCCCAATCACCGAAACTCGTGTCGAACCACTCTGGCACCGAAGTTCCTGGTTGTTGCTAACCGTGGTTTGTTTGTGCGCTGAATGGGGATTGCGTCGATGGCGAGGCCTGCCATGAGTCTGACCAACCGCTGTCGCCGCGCGGTCACCCGCCGCGCTTGCACCGCTCTGATCGCCTGTACCGCTTGCGCTGCGGCTGGCGGGCTGACGATGCACAGCGCTCTGGCGGCGTCGCCGAAGAGCGACGCAGCGGCGAAGACTGCGGTGTCTGATTCAGATTCAAATTTAGGTTCTGTTTCTAATTCAGATTCTGGTCCAGCCGAGCCGGCGAGCGACGCGTCCCGCGGTCAACTGGTGCTGGTCATGGGAGCTGCGGGAACGCCCGAGTACCAACAGGAATTTCAGAACGATGCGCAGCGCTGGGCCGAACTGGCGCGACTGCGCGGGCTCGATCTGGTCAGAGTCGAGCAAAGGGACCAGCCGGAGCAGGCAGCGAAGTACGACGAAGAAAAGCGGGCCGAGCCGAACGCCGACAAATTGGCCGGCCAGAGCCAGCGCGAGCAACTCCAAGCGACGCTAGCGGCCGCTGATAAGTCCGACACCACGCCCCTGTGGATCGTGCTGATCGGTCATGGGACTTCGGAACGCGGCATCCATAAATTCAATCTGGTCGGTCCCGACGTGTCGTCGAAGGAACTGTCGGATTGGCTCAAGGAGCTGCAGGGGCGCAGGGTCATCGTCATCGATTGTTCTTCGGCCAGCGCGCCATTTTTGCCGGAGTTAAGCGGACCGAACCGCGTCATTGTCACCGCCACGCGCAGCGGCAGTGAAAACAACTATTCCCGTTTTGGGACGCAATTGGCCGCCAGTATCCTCGATGCGGGGACCGACATCGACCACGACGAAGAGGTCTCGCTGCTGGAAGCTTTCTTGGCGGCGTCGGCCAAGACCGAGAAGTTTTATCGCGAACAAAATCGCTTGGCGACCGAACACGCGCTGATCGATGACAACGGGGACAAACTCGGGACAGGCGCTGAATTTTTCCGCGGCACGCGGGCGGTCAAAGCCGCCCAGGCCGGCAAGCAGCTCGATGGCGAGGTCGCGGCCAGGTTGATCCTCTCGTCGGCTGACACGGCTCCAAAATTAACC
>JBQCJB010000936.1:0-3600 GCA_051953155.1 Aureliella sp.
AATGTGATTCAATCCCAGCATCGGGCCGGGGCTCATCATCAGCTCGGCCAGTAGCAAGAGCGAAAACAGTCGGAACCAAATCGACTGGTAATCGCGGAGCCGCAGGATCAGTGGAAAGGCCAGCAGCATCACCAACACGAGCCAGTAATTGAACGTGTTCCAGCGAAGCAAGCCGCCGGTCATCAAATAGGTCCGCATCAGGGCGTCGACCGTGCAAATGATCCCCGCGCCGAACAGTCCGATCTGCGGCCAAATCAGGCCGGACACCGCCGCTGCGAACCCGAGCACAACCATCGCGGCCAGCGCGGTCTCAAAGCCCACGACCAGACCGGCAGCCCAGATCGCACCTACCAGCAACGTCAGCCGCAGTCCCCAGACGTCCGCCGGAGTCTTGGCGTGGCTCTCTTCCTCGAACTGGTCTTCTATCCACAGCCAATTCGAGTCATCGATCAGTTGAGCACTCATCGGCCGTGCGCGGCTCCGGTAACAGGTTCATCGGTTCGTGACAGCCAGCCCGACAGCAGCCCATGCATGCGTGCCCAAGGTGCGCGGAGACTGGCTGCCGACGGATGGCGCACGCCGGCCAAGACTTCGATCGCGAACTCGCGGAGCGCATAGCTCAGGATCACGCCGGCATCGGACAAGCCGCGAGCCCGCTTTTTGAAACCCCGACCGATGCCGTAGGCAGTTTGAAAAACTTGGCCAGTCCCTTGAACGCGATTGACCTGCGAGCAGTGATGCTGCAGATGGAGATCGCCGCACATCAGCAACCGCCAGCTCTGTCCGACGCGCATCGAAAAATCGCGATCTTCGCCTCCGTAGGTCGGCAACTGTTCGTCGAAGACCAACCCTTCGATGGCGGCGCGGCGATACAGCATGCAGAATCCCGGCAGCCAGTGCACCTGGCGAAAGCCGCTAAACGGGCGTGCAAAGCTGAGCGGGGCATTGCGTCCCAAGCGATCGGCAAAGCCTGGTTCCAAACTGGCCACCACGCCCCAGCGCTTCCGCAATCGCCAGCGCAGCGAGACTTCCGCCGGATAATTGGCCGTGTCGTACCCCGTAATACCGCCGACATCGCGGTGAGCGTCCATCTCCAACGCCGCGACCGCCGAACTAATAAACTCCGGCGGCACGGTCACGTCGTCGTCGAGAAAGAAGATCGCATCGCCTTTGGCCAAGCGCAAACCTACGTTTCTCTGGCGAGTCAAACCACGAGCTGACGGCACGAACTGCAAATCGAACGTTGGCGCTGCGGCGGCTGTCCATGTCGCGATGGCATCGCGAACGCAGTTGTCTGTGCCGCTACCATCGACGACGATCACCTCGAAGCCGGCGTGCGTTTGCGCTCGGAGACTATCGAGCAGGCGCACGACTTCCACCGCGCGACGGAGGGTACAAATAATGACGGTGACGAACATACGCGGCAGGACGCTTTAAACCCGGCTTAAACTCGGCGAAGTGCGGCGGCGACGGCGCTCGGCGAAGCGCTCGAGAGTCGCCTGATAAAAATCGAGATTCTCTTGCAGCAGCTTCCGAAGGCAAAACGCTTGTTGCACTCGCTGGCGGCCGGCTGTGGACAGTTGAATGGCCAGCGCGTCGTCCTGCAGGACGCGCACGATTTGGCGTGCGATGTCTTCGGGCTGGTCCGGATCGACCAGCAGGCCGTCGACGCCATGTTCGATCAATTCGGGGCCGCTGCCACGGCAGCTGGCGATCGTCGGACAGCCTTGCGTCATCGCCTCCAGCGGGGCGACCGCAAAGGCTTCGGCATACGAGGGGAACACGGCGACGCGCGCCGTCTCGAGCGCCTCGAACAATCTTTCCCGGGTCACGTGCCCGTGAAATTGCACCTGTGAACCGTCGGGCAACAGCCCTTTCAAGTACTCGAGCATGCTTTGGCGATCGTCAGTCCGACCATCTTTGCCGAAGACATGCAGCTCGGCCGAGGGACAGGCGGCCAACACCGCCGGCCAGGCGCGTACCAGCGAGACGATACCCTTTTTGTAAGTCAGCGTGCCGGAGAACACGACGCGCCCGTTCTGGCGGGAACTGTCGCGAACCTCCTCGGAGGTTTCGACCGGATTGTACAGGATCGCGTCAGGTCCTCGCACAAGTCCAAACACCTCGCGCGTGCGTTCGGCCGTGTAACGACTGACCGAACACCACGCGTCGGCGCGCTGAAAGGCAGATCGCTCGAGGTTGTAAATCGAACGCTGCACCGATCTGCCTAGCTCGCGCTGAAAATAACTGACCGAACCGTGCACGCGAATGACCACTGGCACCGGCAAGCGTGGCCAGAAGCCGGTGATCCCCTCCCAGTCGGGAGCCTCGACCAGATCGATCGCTCCCTCGCGCGCCCAAGCGGCCACCTGTTTCCAAAGCTGCCACCGCGCCACCGGCCAGGCATACCTGGAGCGAGGGGCGAACAGCCGCCGTACGTCGACCCCCTGATCGTCTTCCTCGGCCAGCGCCCGCGCTCCGTGCGGATACATCCCCGCCACTCGCACCTGGTGGCCAGCCTCGACCAGTCCGCGAGCCAGGACGCGCGTGAACGTGCCGATGCCGCCATGCGGGTAGGGAGGATATTCCGAGCAGATCAAACAGAGCTTCACAGCGGATTCTTTCGCCACACAGCGGCAAAGCTGCTGCCGTCGCCGGGATAACGGTCTGCCATCGCCTGGTCGATATTGCGCCAGTGCATCGGCGCCTCAGCCGGATTCTGCAAGCCGAGATAGCCCCAGGACGCAAAGTGCTCCAGTCGCCAGTCCTTCAAAAACGTCTCATGCATCTGCTGGCAGGAAAAACCGTCGTAGCCAATTTTGAAGTCGCCTGCAAAAGGGTCGGGTACGTGGATGTCGACCAGCCGCCAAATCTCCTGGCAAGTCAAGTTGCCTACCAAGCCGAACTCGCGGCGGAGCGCGTTATTGACCTTGTCCTCCCAGCCCTGTGGCGCTTGCCAGCCTACACCGCGGAGCAGCCGCCGAACGTAGCGCCGTGGGTCGACCAGTTTCGCCAGCCGATGGCGGTACCGGCGCTCGCTCGCATACTGCTCATTCAATGCGAGGCATTCGCGATTCTGCCAGAACGCACGATTCGGTTCATGTCCCATGACATAGCAGCCGCCCGGCTTGACGACCGCATTCAGGTCGTGAAAGAACCGGTCGAGATCGGCGATGTGGTGCACCAGTGAATGCGTGACGATCAGGTCGACCGAGGCGGGCGCAACGGTTTCGGCGAAATTGTCCGTGGAAAGTCGGCACGGGTAGTTGGCGACCTTGGACCTGGCCAGCTCCAACATGTCCAGCGATGGTTCCAGGCATACGACTTCGGCGATCTCGTCCGCGGCGAACACTTCTTTGATGACTTCCAGATCGTAACCCGCGCCGCAGCCGGGGTTGAGGATCAGCGGCTGCGGTCCCAGCAGGCTTTTAGCCCGTTGCATGGCCCGCCGAAAATGTTCGTGAGAACCGCTGGTACGAAACATTCGATGCATGTTCTCGGCGTAGTCGCGTGCGACCGCCGCATGGTATGCATTGCTGACGATGCTGATGAATGCTTCTGGGTTCATCGTCGCCCCCACCCGCCGCATGGTCGATTCCA
>JBQCJB010000937.1:0-6460 GCA_051953155.1 Aureliella sp.
AATGATTGTCGATCTTTTGAATCAAATCGAAGGCCACGCTGACGGCGATCAGCAGTCCCGTGCCACCATAGAAGTTCGCCACGGCAAACGAGCTGACCAGCTGCTGGTTCACGAGGATCGGCACGATGGCCACGACCGCCAGAAACGCCGCTCCCACATAGGTGATGCGGACCATGACGCGTTCGAGGTAGTCGGCCGTCCGCTTGCCCGGTCGGTAACCCGGAATGAACGTGCCGTGATCCTTCAAGTTTTCCGACATCTCTTTGGGATTGAACGTGATCGACGTCCAGAAATAGCAGAAGAAGAAGATCAGGGCCACGTACAGCACCATGTAGGTAAACGACTGGCCGCTCTGCAGATTGTTGCCGAGCATGTTGAAAAAGTTGCTGACGCCGCGCGAGAACGACGACTCGCCGGTGATCCAGGTGGCCAGTACCGAAAAGCCCAGCCCGGGCAGCATGATCAAGCTGCTCGCAAAAATGATCGGCATGACGCCGGCCTGATTGATTCGCAGCGGCAAGTATTGCTTGGTTCCACCGTACACGCGGCGACCGCGAACGTGCTTGGCGCTCTGCGTCGGGATTCGGCGTTGGCCCAGCGTAATAAAGACCACGCCGTAGACGACCGCCACGAACAGGGCCACCATGACGATCAGAGTGTCCGGCCCGATCTGGCCCGAAGAACCGCTGAGCTGGTAGGTCATGTCCTCTTTCAGATCGAGGAACGCACGTGGCATTTGAGCCAAAATGCTGGCCATGATCAGCAGACTGATCCCGTTGCCGATGCCGTACTCGTCGATCTGCTCGCCCAGCCACATCAGGAACATCGTGCCGCAGGTCATGATGGCGATGGCCGTAATCTGCCAGCCGATATGCAATTGCGTCGACGCGTCACCGTAAAAGTCACCGGAGACAAACGACGTCGGCCCGCCGCTGTTCATGATGTACGTTCGCAGATAAATCCAGCTCTGCAAAATGCACAAGAACACGGTCAGGTAACGCGTGTATTCGTTGATTTTCCGCATCCCGGTCTGCCCCTCTTTGCGGAGCTGTTCGATCGGTTTCCAAACGCTGCCCAGCAGCTGGAAAACGATCGAGGCGGAAATGTAGGGCATGATGCCCAGACCGAAGATCGTGATCTGGCGGAGGTCGGTCGCCGCAAAGACGGACACCTTGTCCAGAAAGCCGGCTACCTGACTGTTCTGGTCAAAAGTGCTCGGTACCATCGGCAAACGAATCTGATAGCCGACGCGATAAACCGCCAACAGTACCAGCGTCAGCAGAATCTTCTGCCGCAGCTCAGGAATTGTGAAAACAATTCGCAGCTTTTCCCACATCGGGTCGACTCCGTTTCAGATAAACACTGTGGTCCCGGCCAGCCAGGTGGACGCCTTCGCGAGGCCGCGTGCGCCTTGGGGGCCTTGGCCTTTCCCCAGCCGGGGAACTGGCTATTGGGGAGATGATGTTCGAATCGATGAGCAGGGTCAACGCCAGCCAAAGCGAATTTCGACGTGGCCTGTTCCCGACGGAGGGCTGTTGGTAACACTATTCGCGGATCGCTGAGCCGGCCGAGCAAGCGGGGCGGCCTCATCCAACCGAGCCTGCCCGCTACCGATCCCCCGGAGCTGCACCGGACTCCCACTGAGCTGCGCCGGCCGACTGCTTGATTGCATCCAGCCGCTGGGTGCCCAACCCTCTTCCGATCGATTCCGGCGGAGCGGCATATACCTGCCGCCTCGCGGAGATCGACCTTCTCTCGAAAACAATCTTATCGCTTGCCAGACTTCTTTCCGGCGGCCTTTTGGCCGGCGGACTGTTTGCCTGACGACTTCTTGCTGCCAGCCGCTTCGGTTCCAGCCAGTTCGGCGACGCGCTGCTTGGGCGTCCGGCGAGCCTGGATAATCGTGCCCGTGCCACCGACGGCGGCCAGCTTGTCGAGCGCCGCCTGGCTGAAGCGGTGGGCGGTGATCGACAGGGGCTTGGTCACTTCGCCATCGCCGAGGACTTTGAGCTCGTCGAAGCGGCGTTTGACGACGCCGCGCTGTTGGAGCGTTTCGGGATTGATTTCGTCGCCCGCGTCGAACACTTCGGCGATTTGGCCGAGGTTGACCGAGACGACCGTCACGGCGAATTTGTTGTTGAAACCGCGTTTGGGAATGCGGCGAACCAGCGGCAGGTCACCACCCTGGAACGTCGGGTGGCTCGAGTAGCCGGAACGCGACTTGTGGCCGTTGTGGCCACGGCCGGCGGTCTTGCCCTGACCGGAACCGCTACCGCGACCTACCCGCAAGCGCTTCTTGTGGCCAGTGATGCCTTCGTTGATATCGTTGATATTCATGATAGGGAAACTCCACGCAGTCGCTCGATGTCTTCACGAGTGCGAAGTTTCTTGAGAGCGTCGAACGTTGCTTTAACGAGAACTGATGGGTTATTCGAGCGGAAGCTCTTGGTCAAAATGTCCTTGATGCCGGCTGCTTCGCAGATCGCCCGCACGGCCGGGCCGGCGATAATACCAGTACCGGGGCTGGCCGGCAGCAGGATCACCTTGGCGGCGCCGTAGCGACCGATCACCTGGTGCGGAATCGTGCCGTTGACGACGGGCACGACAAAGTTGTCGCGATTGGCTTGCTTTTGGGCTTTGGTCACGCTCGGCGGCACTTCGTTCGCCTTGCCGTAGCCGCCGCCACAGTGTCCTTGGCCGTCGCCGCCGACACCCAGCGCGGCAAAGCTGAAGCGGCGACCACCTTTGACCACGGCAGCGCAGCGTTTGATTTTCAACACGCGCTCGACGGACGATTCGCCCTGGGGTAGATCTACGTTAGCCACCGAACACTTCTCCCTTTAGCGGTCTTCTAAACATGACTCTTTTTAAAATTGCAAGCCACCTTCCCGGGCCGCATCGGCCAGGGCTGCCACGCGGCCATGGTATTTGCAGGCGCCGCGGTCGAAACAGGCTTGCGTGATGCCGGCTTGGCGAGCCCGCTCGGCGACGATCTTGCCGATCGTCGCGGCCGCTTCGCAGTTATCACCCGACTTGATCTGGTCGCGAACGCTCTTGTCGCGCGTGCTGGCCGAGACCAGGGTGCGTCCAGCTTCGTCATCGATCAACTGGCAACCGAGGTGCTTGAGCGTGCGTTGGACGCACAGCCGGGGTCGCGCCGCCGTGCCACGGACCGCTTTGCGGACGCGAAAGCGGCGTCGCTCGCGTTGGCCGTTAATGATCTTCTTTAACTTCATAAACCACCCCGAAACCACACTACTGATAATTCGCTGATAAACCGAGCCCACTGTAGCTCGATCGTCCCGTTTTCCACCCCAGCTCGCGCTCCACCCCCGCTCACGAACCCCCCCCCCCGCCCGGGGGCTGGCGGCCGGACCGCTTACGTCGCCGACTTGCCAGGCTTGAGCTTGATGGCTTCGCCCTGGTAGCGGATTCCCTTGCCCTTGTACGGCTCAGGCTTGCGGAGCGAGCGGACCTGGGCGGCGAACTGACCGACCAGCTGCTTGTCGCAGCCCTTGATCACGATGTGCGTTTGGTCCGGGCAGGTGACTTCCAGCCCTGCGGGAATGTCCTGCTTCAGCTCGTTGGCAAAGCCAACGCGGAGCTGCAGCTTCTTCCCCTGGATCGAGCAGACGTAACCGACGCCGACCACTTCCAGCCGCTTTTCGTAGCCGTTCTTCACGCCGTAGATCATGTTGTTGAGCACCGCGCGGGTCAGACCGTGCAGGGCTCGACTGGCGCGTTCGTCATCGCGGCGGGTGACCGTCAGCGACTTGCCGCCTTCATCCAAGCTGACGGTGACTTCCGGATGCACTTGCCACTCGAGCTTGCCCTTCGGTCCTTCGACGCTGACGGAGCCATCGGCGACATCGACCTTGACGCCGTCGAGTACATCAACCGGCTTCTTTCCAATTCGTGACACGGTAAGCCCTACCTAGTTAGCAAACTTCGCACAAGACTTCGCCGCCCAGCTTATGCTGGCGGGCTTCGCGATCGCTGAACACGCCGCGGCTCGTACTGATAATACAAATTCCCAGGCCGTTGAGGACCGGACGCAGGTCGCGGCTCTTCGAGTACACCCGGCAACCCGGCTTGCTGATGCGTTTGATCGTCTGGATCACGCGCTCGCCGTTGGGGCCGTACTTCAGCTCGATCCGCAGTTGCTTGGCCGCTTGCCCTTCAACTTCGTGCTCTTGAAAGTCCCAGATGTAACCTTCTCGTTTGAGCACCTCAGCCACGCCTCGCTTGAGCTGCGATAGCGGAACGTCGACAAACCGACGTTCAACGCGAACCGCGTTGCGAATGCGAGTGAGCATATCGGCGATAGGATCAGTCATCATGGTGTTCTGTATCCCTTTTCTTACCAGCTAGCCTTGCGAACACCCGGAATCAAACCGGCGTCTGCCAACTTGCGAAAGCAGATGCGGCAGATGCCGAACTTACGATATACCGCGCGGGGTCGCCCGCACAGCTTGCAGCGGTTCTCGCGCCGCGTAGAGAACTTGGGAGTTCGACTGGCTTTAGCTATTTTGCTTTTGCTCGCCACGGGCTGGTTTCCCCGCCATTTGGATTTGTGAAAACTTACTCTGATTCAACTGTGTTATTGGTTGGCCGCGTTGGCAGTGGAGACTGCTCAAGTAGCCGCTTGTCAGCTCGCGAGTCCGCGTGGGACCCTCGCTTTAAGCCGCGCCGGTCTTGGGCTTGCGAGCCGCTCGGAACGGCATGCCCATCATCTCCAGCAGCAGGAACGCCTGCTCGTTGGTCTGGGCCGTCGTGCAGATCGTGATATTCATCCCCTGCGGCCGCGTATACTTGTCCGGATTCAGTTCCGGAAAAACCAACTGCTCGCTCAATCCCAGGCTGTAGTTGCCGTTGCCATCGAAGGCGGTGCGGCTGATGCCTCGGAAGTCGCGAACTCGCGGCAGAACGATGCTGATCACGCGGTCGAGGAACTCGTACATCCGCTGGCGACGCAGGGTCACCTTGCAGCCGATCGGCATGCCCTCACGCAGGCGGAAGCCGGCGATCGAGTGACGCGAGAGCGTGATCAGCGGCTTTTGGCCGGTGATATCGGTCATCGCATCGACGGCCAGTTCCAGGTGTTTCTTGTCCTGCACAGCCGAGCCGACGCCCATGTTGACCACGATCTTGGTCAGGCGGGGCAGGGCCATAGGATTCGGAATCCCCAACTCCTTGGAAAGGGCTGGGCGGATTTCCGTGTCGTAGCGTTCTTTTAATCGTGGGGCCATGACCTACAGGATCCTAGTCCGACTAACTGTCTTACATTTACGGGTGAATGATTCGCTGGGGAAAGCTCGGCCGCCCCTAGCGAAAGTGCGACCGACGGTGCCGGTGAGGCTAGGCCTTCTTGGCGTATTTCGGATCGGCCGGCGACAAGGCGCCCATGCTGGCTCCGCTCTTCTTGCTGTAACGTTCTTTGCTGCCGTCGGCCAGGTACCGCACGCCGACTCGCGTCGGCTTGCCGGTCTGCGGACAGATCAGCATGACATTGCTCATCGGGATGCCCGCTTCCTTGGACAGCCGGCCGCCTTGCGGATTCTTCTGACTACGCTTGACGTGCTTGTAGACTCGGTTGACTCCTTCGACGACGACCCGCGAGTTCTCGCGATCGACCTTCAGGACCTTGCCGCGGCGACCCCGGCTGGCGCCGGAGATCACCAATACTTCGTCGTTGACTCGAATTTGCATCAGACCACCTCGCTGGCCAAACTGACGATTTTCATGAAGTTCCGCTCGCGCATTTCACGAGCGACCGCACCGAAAATGCGCGTGCCCCGCGGATTGGAGTCTTTGTCGATCAGCACGACCGCGTTGCTGTCGAAGCGGATGTAGCTGCCATCGGGACGGCGCGTCGGCTGCTTGCAACGCACGACCACGGCCCGAACGACCGCCTTCTTTTTGATTTCGCTGCCAGCGATCACGCTCTTGACCGAGCAGATGATCACATCACCCAGCCCGGCGTAGCGCCGGCGGGAACCGCCCAGCACCTTGATACACATCACTTCGCGTGCACCGGTGTTGTCAGCGACCGCCAGTCTGGTTTCCTGTTGGATCATGGCTATTTGTTTCGCAAAGTCGAACTGTTTGGGGAATTGTCAATGTTGGTCGGGAACGGTCGCAGCTGGCGGGCCGGCCCACGGTCGCACTGGTCTAGCGGACGGGCCGTAAACTGGGACGCAAGCCGTGTCCGTCGCTCACACGCGTCGCTCGAGCCAGCTTGGCGGCTGGCGGGGCAGCGGACGCGGGGTTCGCGTCGGCTACTCGTCAGGGCCGGTCAGCTTCTCCAGCGTCTGAATCAGCTCTTCGCCAGCTTGAGTGCGGCGAGCCTGTCGCAGGGCGGCCACGTCGACCTCTTTGTTCTTCTCGACGATCCGCACCAACACCCAGCGCTTCAGGCGGCTGAGGGGACGGCTTTCGCGGATCTCGACCAGGTCGCCCA
>JBQCJB010000938.1:0-2883 GCA_051953155.1 Aureliella sp.
CCGCCTGTGGTAGCGACAATACCTCTTCCCAGAGGTTTACTCGCTCGAGAACTTCGCGGACATCGGCAGTCGTGATCCAGCCTCTTCCCAGCCGCACATTCTCGAGCAGCGACCCATTGAAAATCTCCGGTCGGCGGGCGAGGGCGACCAGGCGCCCGTCGCCCGTACGCGATGCCTCGCGCACGTCGACTCCGGCAATCTCGGCAAAGCCTTGCTCGGGTTCGTGCAGGCCAGCGAGCGTATCGATCAAACGCGACTTGCCACTGCCGCTAGGGCCGGTGATGGCGACGCGCGTCCCCGGCTCGATCACCGTCGTCGGCGCCTGCTCTTGAGCCTCGAAGGTCAGCGGCAAGTTCTGCCAACGGATGCGGGCTTCGGCGGCGGGCGATGGCAGGTCTCCGTCGGCGGAGGGCCGGAAAAGATCTTCTCTTGCGGGTGGATCGAAAGGAATATCGAGCATGTGGCCGACCTTGTCGACCGCGGCCAGCAGGTCATAAAACGACTCGAGCGATTTGCCGATCTTCGCAAACGCACTGACGATCGCCGTCACCACCAACTCGCTCGCAACCAATTGCCCGAGGGTCAGTTCGCCTCGAATGACCAGCCACCCGCCGACGCCCAAAAGCGCGGTCGACGCGACCGCTAGCAGGATCAACGAAAACGCATACTGCCGCGCCAGCACCCGGAAGTGCAGCTGCCGCTCCATCAGGTAGGCCACGGTCAAGCGGTTGGCTTTGTCGACGGCATAGGCGCCACCGCCATGCAGTCGAAAAGCGGTCGGCGACGAGATGACATCCTGCAGCCAATGCGCCATCCGGTATTTGACCTTCGATTCGTCGACCGACGTCCGCACTCCGCCCCGTCCGAGCAGGATGGTGATGACCGTCATCAACAACAACAGGACAACGTCAAAGCCCAGCAGAAACGGATGGTAGAAAGCCAGAAGAACCAGACCGATGGCCGCCTGCAAGACGATCGAAATTCCATCGAGCACCAGCAGAGCCGTCGACTTCTGTATCGTCATGATGTCGAAGTAGCGGTTGGCCAGTTCCGCGGGATGCTCACCCTCTAAAGCGTCGCGCCGCGCCGCTGGGAAGCGGTGCGCCAAGTCGCCGACTATGCGAACGAAGAGCCGCCTTTGGAGCATCTCGACGATGATGACCTGCAGCAGCTTCAACAGGCCGGCAAAGCTCAGAAACCCGAAGAGAATCAAGGATAGCACTACCAGCGGTTGCAGATAGTTGCCCCACGCGACCGTATTGACCAGTGATTCGACCGCCAAGGGAACGGCCAGACTCAACACCCCGGCGACCAGCGCGAACAGAGTTACTGTCCACAAGTCGCGGGACTCTAACTTCAGCAGTCGCAGCAAGCGGCGCATCGGCGTCGGGTGGTCGTGGTGATCACCATGTCCGTCAGCGTGGGAATCGCCGGCTGTCCCAGCCAGTGTCTGCGACGCGGACAGCCCTGAATTCAAAGCCGCTTGCGCGAGCAAACAGGGGAGCAACTTGTTGCGCGGCCACAGGCGGCGCAACTGGAAGAGCGAAAACTGCTGGGGACCGGCGGCCGCTTGGGCCGAGACGCTTTCGAAGTCCAGCTCCGAATTGAGCTCAGAGTCGGCCTCCGCCGGGATGCTGAATGGAAATGCCTCCAGACGCCAGGCGGTTTTGCGCGAGAGCAGGTACCACTGGCCGTTGCCCCCGTCGACCAGGACGGGGAAACCGTCGGCGACTAGCGTCCAGGCATCGTGAGCGCTCAGATCGGTCCTGGCCAGGCGGATGCCCAGCTGGCTTCCCGCCAGTCGCAACGCTTCGGAGTCGTCCGCCCCTTGCGAGTGGGGAGACTGGACGGCGGGCGCGATGGCGGCCAGCTCGCGCGGTAGGTGCAAACACTCGCCGAGCCGTTGGAGCATGACGGCCAGGGCGAGCACCTTGCGGCTCCAAGCAGATGTGGGTGCGGAGTCCATCAATTCGTTTTCGGGCGATGAATTGAACGAGGATGCTTATTTCTAGGTCGGACTCAGGCGGCAGGCAAGCCTTCCATGCGCCGCCAGGTGCTGATCTGCCCCAGGTGGCTCGTGACATGCCCGGTCATGTAAAACGCGAGCATCGAACCGAGCGTCGGACACACGTTTTTCATGGGTGTGTCGACCGGATTGGGCGCCAGCAGCAGTTCGTCGTCACAGGAGCGCAGAGCCTCCAGCGCCGCGTCGTAGGTCCGCTGAAAAACCTCGAGGAGCTCTTGCTTCGATGGATACAAGGTCCCATCGGGATCGTCGGCGCACTGGGCCTCTTTGGAAAATGCCACCGTAAAGTTCGCTGGTGCGGCTGCGGCCGAGGTGTCCGCCCCGAGCAGTTCGACGACCCGCAGCGGATAGAGCGTCAGATGGCCGATGTTGAATGCCGGATGGTTCGACTGGACGGGCTGTCCGCCCGGGGCAGCCAGCCGGGCGAAGCGCTCGGCCGGGATCGATTCGACGAGGCGTTTGGCATACCGCAAGCCGACCGTGGAGGCATCCGCGATCATGGCACCGATCTTTCCCATGGGCTCGATCCTTCTCGAAAGTTTTTTTAAGCTGTCTCGATCGACGTCGGCGCAGGAAGCACTCCATCTCAGCCGTCCCGTAGGCTGAGCGAGAACAGCCAGGCAGCTTTAGTGACCGTGGAGCCGGTGGCTGCGAGCCATGGCGTCTTCGGCCATCTGGATATAGCGCGGATCGCGCGTCCCTTCCCAGGCTCGCTGGTAACTGACGCTCAGCGCCGAATCGTTCAGCGGCTCGTTGGGTTCGAGCTCGACGGCGCGTTGATTGTGCTCGATCGCTTGATCGTACTTGCCCAGATCGACGTAGATTTTGCCCAGCATCATATGGCCGAGCACATAGTT
>JBQCJB010000939.1:0-3353 GCA_051953155.1 Aureliella sp.
CAATCGCGCGAGAACCTGGCGACGCAAGACAAGAATGAAAGTATGCTGGCCACTCTCCGGCAGGCCGACCGCAATCCGCTGGTCACCGCGGCCACGCTCGAAGCGATCGAGCAAGCTGTCTTGACGGTCAAGAACAACCGCGAAATGGTCGAGGCGCAACGCGGACCCGACAACCCGTTCGAGACCGGACGCAGCCTGCTGCAAACGCGCCAAAGCCTCGAACAGTTGCAAGCCCAAATCGTCGGTGACGAACAAGCCCATGCCGAAGCCAAGCGAGCGGTCGCCGGCGCATCGGAGCAACTGAAGATCGCTGGGCAACTGGTCCGGCAAAGCCAAACTGACGGCATTCCTGACAGCCCGGAGATCACGCAGGCCAACCAACGCATCGCCACGCTGGCTCGACAACTCGAGCAGGTCGAATGCGAACTCAACATTCTGCATGGCAATTGGCGCGACGTCGATCAAAGCGCTGCCCGCCTGCAAACCGATCTGTCGGTGGTGACGCAAACATTGGGCAAGGAACTGCAAGCCGCCGGTCAGGCGCTGGCAGCCTTCCAGCAAGCTTCGCAGTCGGTCCTCCAGGCGGAGCAGTGGTCGGGACCGTGGGGTGTTCGCATCGCGGGCTCGCCAGGTGTGCAAGAGCTCGAACGCGCCCGCCATGGTCTGCAAACGGGCAATTACTCGACGGTCCTGCAGATCAGCCGGCTGGCCGTGCTGGCGGCGCAGATGGCCGTCCCGCAAGCCGCGCGCGAGGTGGCTCGCCGCCGCATGGAACAAGAGCGCGCGGCCGAAGCGGAGCGACGCGCTCGCGAGGCCGCGATGCGCCGCCGCGCCGACAGGACGTTCGGCGGCGGCGGTTTTGGCGGTGGCTTCGGCGGAGGTTTTGGGGGCGGCTTTGGCGGCGGCGGTTTCGGAGGAGGCGGCGGCTTTGGTGGCGGTGGCGGCAGCTTCGGTGGCGGTGGCGGTGGCGGCGGCGGATCGTCGTCAGGCTCTGGCTTCAGCCGCTCGGGTTGGTAGTCGCCCGGCGGGTGCGCGCCTGATGGGCTTTGACGGGCAAGGCTGAGCGGGAAAAGTTCAGCGGGCAAAGTTCGCCTGACAAAGTTCGGTTCGCGAGCTTCCGCGGCGAAAAATCTTGGTGCATGGTGGTTTGCTGAGGGCGAGGAAGTTAAATTCCAAAATTGCTTCCTGATCCCCAAACCGAAAGTCCATCCCATGCTGTGTATCTGGCCGCCTGTGCGACGTGTGCTCATCGCTCTCTGCCTGCTCGCCATTGTTCTGACCGGCTGCAAAGGCTCTTCGACGGGCGGAGCGGGGCAGGGGAGCTCGTCAGGCAAACTGCGTTTTGCGGTCATCCCGAAAGGTACCAGCCACCAGTTTTGGCGTTCGGTGCACGCCGGCGCCGAGGCCGCAGCCAAAGAACTGGGCGACATCGAGATCCTCTGGAAGGGGCCTGAAACCGAAGCCGACACGGCCGGGCAGATTAACGTCGTCAAGAACTTCATCACCAACCGCGTCGACGGCATCGTGCTCGCCCCGAACCATTCCCAGTCGCTGATCGACGTCGTAGCGGAAGCCAATGCGGAAAACGTGCCGGTGGTGATCTTCGACAGCGGTTTGGGTGAGGGCCCGAAGATCGTCAGCCTCGTGTCGACCGACAATCATCACGGTGGGATCCTCGCAGGCCAGTGCCTGGCCGATGCCCTGGGACACAAGGGCAAAGTGATCATGCTGCGGTACAAGCCGGGCAGCGAGAGCACCGAACAGCGCGAAGCGGGTTTTCTGGAAGCGCTCGCCCAGGAAAAGGAGATGGAAGTTATCTCGTCCGACCAATACGCCGGTACGACCACCGAAGAGGCACTCGCCAAAGCGACGCAGTTGCTGAACAAGCATCGCGACGAGGTCAACGGCATCTTTGCCGTGTGCGAACCGAACTGCAACGGCACGCTGGAAGCGCTCGTGCGCACAGGCCTGGCCGGCAAGGTCAAGTTCGTCGCCTTCGACGCCAGCGAATCGCTGATCCGCGGGCTGAATGAGAAAACCGTCGCTGGCATTGTGCTGCAGGATCCCTTCGAGATGGGGCGCAAATCGGTCATCGCCTTGGCCAGCCATCTGCGAGGCGAAAAGGTCGAACCGGTAATCAATACGGGCGAGTATGTGGCGACGGCCGAGAACCAGAACGAGGCCCCCTACGACCGCTTGCTGCGTCCAGAGCAGTTCGGTCAGTGACGGTCGGTTCGATGTCCAGTGCCAACACAAGTGCCCGACCGCTGCTGGTCATGGAGCACATCGCCAAGCGTTTCGGCGCGACGCAGGCCCTGCGCGATGTGACGTTGTCGATTGACCGCGGCGAGACTCTGGCCCTGATCGGCGAGAACGGGGCGGGTAAAAGCACGCTGATGAAGGTGCTCAGCGGAGCCCACGCGCGCGATTCGGGCACGATCGAGCTGGCGGGCAAACCCTACAGTCCGACGCGGCCGATCGAAGCTCGTCGAGCCGGTATCGCCATGATCTATCAAGAGCTGAATCTGGCTCGCGATCTCACGGTCGAAGACAACATCATGCTCGGCAGCGAGCAAAGCCGGCTGGGTCTGGTCCGCGTGAGCAAGCAGCGCGAACGCGTGCGGGCCGCCTTGGCTCTGCTGGGACATTCCGAGCTCGACCCGCAGCGGCGCGTCGGCACGCTGTCGATCGGCGTGCAGCAGTTGGTTGAAATCGCCCGCGCGCTGGTCTCCGATGCGCAGGTGATGATCTTCGACGAACCGACCAGTTCGCTGTCGCGGCATGACGTCGAGCATTTGTTCCAAGTCATCAAACGCCTTCAGAACGAGGGACTGGCGATCATCTACATCAGCCATTTCCTCGAGGAGGTGCGGGCCGTGGCCGATCGCTATTCGGTCTTGCGCGACGGCGAGACGATCGGCACGGGGCGATTGGCCGAGACCAGCGACCAGCAGATCATCTCGATGATGATTGGCCGCAGCATCGACAATCTGTTCCCACACGTGCCGCACTCGCTCGGCGAGGCGGTGCTCGACGTGGAACACTTGAGCCGGCGGCCGGTACCACGGCGCGTCAGTTTTCAGCTGCGGCGCGGCGAAATCTTGGGACTGTTCGGACTGATCGGTGCAGGGCGGACGGAGACGCTCCGCTGCCTGCTGGGCATCGATCGCGCGGAATCGGGCAGCGTCCGCATCGCTGGCCGCACGCCACCGGCGCGGCCCGCCGCCCGGCTCGGCGCCGGACAGTGGTTTGTATAGGAGGCTAGCAAAAGCGAGGGATTATCCCACCGGATGTCGATACCCCACAACCAGACCCAAATAGCCCAGGGACCCCACACCCTCGGCGGCCACAAG
>JBQCJB010000940.1:0-2307 GCA_051953155.1 Aureliella sp.
CGAGCGTTTTTACCACCGAGCTTTCCCGCCCAACTAGGAAGACGATAGTTTAATTCATGGTTCGGATTCTGGATTGGAAACGTAGCGAAGACACCCGCGACATCGTGCACGTCGTCGTTCAAGCGCTGGTCGAGGGCCGTCTGGTCCTGGTTCCTTCGGAAACGACATACTTTCTCGTGGGCAGCGGCCTGTGCGAGCAGGCGACCCAGCGGCTGATGGATTTTTCAGGACGTTTCACAGCCCGCCGGCCGAGTTTGCTGCTGCGGTCGGGGGAAGAGATCGCCGATTACATGCCGAGCATTTCGCGCGTCGGCCAGCGGATGGCCGCGCGCGGCTGGCCAGGCCCGCTCGCTTTGGAATCCGACGTCGACTGCGCTCAGTCGCTTTGTGGCCGACTGCCCTCCGCAGTGCGAAAACAAATTCTGGACAAGGGACGCTGGCTGACCATTCAAGTGCCGGCCCATCAAGCCATCGCGGAGACGCTGCAACTTCTGCCTGGACCGGTCGTCGCCGTGCCACTGGGCGACAGAACGGGTTCGGCGCTGGTCGACCCGGTCCTGAGCCCGGAACAGCAAGCCGATGAGGGCTTGGCATTCCTGGTCGACGATGGACCGACCCATTTTGGTGGATTGCCAACGACCGTGCGCGTTTCGGGCCGCAACTGCCAAATGATTGCGCCGGGGGTCTTGGACCAAAGTGTCCTCGTTGGTCTCAGCCAACTGGTCATCTTGCTCGTGTGCACGGGCAATACCTGCCGCAGCCCGATGGCGGAGACGCTGCTGCGCGCTCAACTAGAGGAACGATTCAAAGAATCCTTCGGGCCCGGCCAGCCGCCGCCGGTCGTCGCCGTCTCAGCCGGCCTGAGCGCCTACCCGGGCGGAAGTGCTACTCCGGAGGCGGTAACCGTGATGCAAAGCCGTGGTTTGAGCCTTAAGGACCATCAGAGCCGCCCTCTGACACAGCGACTTCTCAAGCAGGCCGACCTAATATTAACTATGACGGGGTCCCATCGGCAGGCGATCATCCAACGCTTTCCCGACGCGGCCGCCAAGACGTATATGCTCAGCAATAACGGGCAGGATGTGGCTGATCCTTACGGTGGACCAACGCCCGCGTATGCAGCGTGTGCCGATGAGATTGAGACGCTCCTCAGGCCATGGGTAAACTGGATCGATGAGAGTTGGCTGCCGCACTGGATCACGTGAGCGTCCGCGTCGGCAACCGAATAACCCAGCAGGCGGACCGCCTGTCGAAAAATGCGTTCAGCGATTGGATCCCGCAACAGCACCGCCCGAATTGAGAAGTGATGAATTATTCCCTGCCGAGAAACGCGATAATGCGCATTGCCATCGGTAGCGACCACCGCGGCGTTCATGTGAAATCGAAGCTGATAGTGGCGCTCGAAAATTTGAAGCACACCGTCGAGGACTGCGGTACGCAGGGCGAGGACAGCGTCGATTATCCAGACTTTGCGAAGGAAGTTTGCCAGCGCGTGGCCGACAACCAGGCGGAGCGCGGGATATTGATCTGCGGGACGGGTATCGGCATGGCGATCACCGCGAACAAGTTTTGCGGCGTCCGCGCGGCCAGCTGCTACGACGAGGTCATGGCCGAGATGTGCCGCCGGCACAACGATGTCAACGTCCTCTGCTTGCCCGGCGACTTGATAGGCAACCGTCCGGTCGTCGACCTGGTTCGCGTCTGGCTCGACACGGCCTTCGAAGGGGGCAGGCACGAGCGGCGTTTGCAGAAAATTGCCGAGATCGAAATGCTCGCCTCAAAGCTTCGTTCTGAAGCCGATCAATAAATCCGACCGGTCGACATGCATGCAGGCCGGAGCTAGCCCAGGTGCGCTACCGCTTGCGGATCTCGACTGAGATGATTTTTCTAGGAGGCGCTTGCGTCTCGACGACATCGAAACGATCGACCTCAAACGCGCGCTCGACGCTGTTGCCGGCCAAGTCCTCGATGATTGGTGCAACGTGTAAGTGCAACTTCCCCTCGGACCAGGGCTTTTGCGGAGTCAGCAAGGCCCGCGTCTCATGGGCGTCGAGCGCAGTTGTACTCGCAATCGCTTTGCCTTCGGAGTCGCTCAGCCACAGGCCGCGCACGGTCGTCGCATGATCGAGCGATTCGGGAAAGGTCACGGTCAGCGGCTCTCTGGTTCCGGGCCGCGGCGGAGCGACCTGCCATGTGCTTGGATCGGGCTGGACAAAGTCCTCGGCCGCGACCTGAAAGCGTTTGACGAAGCCCTTGGCCAGTGGCACGCCGTCGGCGTCCGGCCACTCGGCTTTAATGGTCAGACGG
>JBQCJB010000941.1:0-8913 GCA_051953155.1 Aureliella sp.
ATCGGCCGCTTCGTCGCTGACTCCCCCGGCTAGCTCGGCTGCATCGCGGTCAGTGCCCGATAGAGGCAGAGCGATCGTCCCCGCGGGCTCCAGCGCGCCTGTAAACCACTCCAAATGCCGCCGCCAGGGAATCGATTCCAGCCAACCTTGCAGCAGCACCCGGAACAAAAACTCTTCCGTGATGGGCGCGGCGATCACCGCGCAGAAGGTCGCCAGCAGATAGGCGCCCAGCGAGCCTTCTTCGGCCATGCGTTCGAGCAACGGATGATCGTACTGCTGATCGAAACTGGCGCTGACGATGGCCATGATCGTATAAACCACTGGCAACGACAGGATCGCCGCCGACAAGCCGGTCCTGAGATTCTGCTTGAGCCGATCGGCAGAGATGCCGATGTGCGCGAGTGTCGCGTGGTAGCGGAACTTCAGCCAAGCGATCGCCAGCGCCAACACGACCAGATAGCTCAGGCTGCCCACAGCCATTGCCGACAATGGAAAATCGGCTTCTTTGCGGAGCTGGTCGAGCCCCAAGCCGTTGGCCGCCGCCCAGAGCTTGATCCCGACCATCTGTGCGACGATCACAGCTGCGGCCACCAAGATCAAATCGAGCAGGCCCCACACGCGCGGCGTCCACGGTTCGACGCGCAGCACGGTCTCGCCGCGGCGCATGCGGCCGAGCGTGACCAACCAGAGGCTGATGCTGCCGGCCAGCAGTGCGAGAATCAGGCCGCTGAAGAGCATCAGCAACAAAGCTAGTTCAGGATGCTGTTGCAGCTGCTCGGGCGACAAAGCGTTCTCGTTGACGCGGTCCTGCATGCAGGGCTCCCAGTGGTCGGCGCGGACAAGGCGGTTCGCGGCGGATCGATAGTTCGGGAAAGAGTTTCAAATATATAATTGGACAGCTCGGCCAACCGGCCAGCCTCGAAATGCAGGCCAGCCTGGAATTACCGACCAGTGCGAACAACCCGCGAGCGCACACCGCGCGTCCGTCGTCCTTCTGCCAAAGCTACTTCATGTCGGATTCTTCCGCTACGTCCCTTCGAATGGCTTTGATCATCCACGCGCTCCACGGGGGCGGAGCGGAACGCTTGATGAGCCAACTGGCCAACCGCTGGGCGGAGGCGGGTCACGACGTGCACTTGATCACGCTTGCCGCGGTCGACACCGACGTTTATCCGCTGGACGCGCGCATCGAACGACATGGCCTCAATCTGATGCGCACCAGCCGCAATCGCGCGGTGGGCATGTTGGCCAACGTGCAGCGGGTCCGACAACTTGGCCGACTGCTCGGCAAGCTCAAACCCGGTTTCGCTTTAAGCTTCTGCGACCGCATGAACATCGTCACTGCCACGGCGGCGCCGCGAACGACCGGGCCGCTGTGGTTGTCGGAACACTCGGACCCGCGCAAGCAGCAACTGGGCCGCGTTTGGGAAGCCTGGCGCGATCGGGTTTATCGCCGTGCGACCGGACTGGTCGTCCTCAACGATTCGATCAAGCAAGCCATGCAGCAGCGCTTTCCGGGCTTGCCGATCGCTGTGATTCCGCCCGCGATTACGCCGCCCGCCCATCTCCAGAACGCTCAAGGATCACCTCTTCCTCAGGCGACGACTGTGGGCGCGCGCAGGCAACGGTTGCTGAACCTGGGGCGCCACAGCCACGAAAAGAATCTGCTCGGACTGCTCGCCGCCTGGCGCGCGCTGGCCGACCAGTACGACAGGTGGACGCTGGTGCTGGCCGGCGATGGCCCGCAGCATGCCGAACTGGTGAGGGCCAGCCGCGAACTCGGCTTGAGCGACCGCGTCGAATTCACCGGCTGGGTCGACGATCCTTGGTCGCTGATGGCCAGTTGCGACGCGCTAGTGCTGTCTTCGTTTTATGAAGGCTTTCCGGTGACGCTGCTGGAAGCGATGAGCGTCGGCTTGCCCTGTGTCAGCACGCCGGCCAGCGAGAGCGTGCTGGCGTTGGTCTCGGCCGGCGCGGTCGAACTGGCGCGCTCACCCGAAGCAAACGATTTAGCCGAGGGGCTGCGGCGCGTGCTCGGCTCGACCGAGCGCCGTCACCAACTCGCCCAAGCTGGACGCGCCGTGGCCGCGCAGTATTCCTGGTCCGCCATCGGGCCGCTCTGGGATCAGCTCCTGCCGCAGTCGAGTTCGCACTCACTTCAGTGACGCATTCGTCGTGCAGTCGTCACGGCTTCGGACCGCGGAAGAGGTCGCGCAGCCTGTCGCGCATGCGCGGCGGCCGCGGCGTGGTTTCGCTGTCGGACTTGCTGTCGGCCTCGCTTTCAGGCTCGCTGCCGGCGGCTTGCTCTGCGGCCTTTTTTTCCGCCGCCTGCTGCCGACGTTTGCGCAACTGGTCGATCAGATCGACGGCGCCTGAGATAGCCTGATCGGCTTTGCCTTCAGTCAGGCCACCGAGCGCGTCGAGCACCGCTGCCGCCGCCGGCGAGTCCTCTCCGACGCGCGCGCCGATCGCGCCGAGCAAGTCGGCCGCATCGCCCCGCAGTGCCTCCCAGTGCACCTGCGGATCGTCCAGCGTCCCGCCGATCGGCAGACGCAGCGTCGGAACGCCCAACTGCTGGACCGTTTCGCGACGAGCCAACTGTTCGAGTGGCACTGGCACGTCGAGCATCAAGTCCAACGAGCGATCGACTAGGCCAACCGAACCCGAGGTCGCCAACTGCAAGCGTGGATCGACTTTCGGCAAGCCCATCTTCAAGCCGTGATGCGTGACGCGACCGTCGGCGAGCGTGACGGCTACCTGCGAACCATCGACGAAAACCAGCTCGTGCTGCGGTGGCCTCTTTCGCAAGGCCGCAATGACGTCGAGCAGCCGCAGGATCTTGGGATCGCTGGGACCACTGCGCACCTCGTGCAGGGTGAGTTCCATCTCCCCCGCCGCGTCGGCCAGTCTTTCCAGCGGCAGATCGAGCGACGCGATGCGCAGCGAAACGCTGCCGTCGAACCAGGCCGACTTGGCCAGCAGCGGCAGGGCTCGATCCAGTCCCAAGGCCACCAGTTCGGGCGTCAACTTCACTCGGTCGAGCAACGTCGTCGGCGCGACGCTCAAATGGGTCGGCGCGCCGCTGGCACTGCCGCTTGCTCGGTAGGTCAGATCGAGATCCAGCGGCGGCACCACGACCAGCGGACTGGAATCGGACTGGCGCTTGACCGTGGCACTCAGACTGTGAATGACGACCTGGACGTCGATCGCCGGACGTTCGCGCTCGGCGCCCGCAGGTGGCGCGACCGCGTTGTCGACCGCGCTGACGAAACGTTGGAGGTTGCTGCTGTCTTTGAGTAATTCCACGTCCAGCACCGGCCGCTCGATCACGATTCGCCCCAGCCGGCGACCGCCCAGTAAATAGCCCAGCAGGCTGCGGTCGGTGGTGACCTCGGGAATCGAGATCAACGTCGGTCCATTCGCCTGGCGAATCTCTACGCCGCTCAGACGCACCGGCGAGAGCCAGCGGAGGCGAACGCTCGCGATGTGCAACTGAAAATCGTCGGCCGCCAGACGATTGACTAGCGGCTGGTAGATCCAGCGGGCTCCCAACGCGGTGGGCAGCAGGGCGATCACTAAAACCAGGGCAATCGCCAGCCCGATAGCCACCTTCCACCAACGCTTTTTCTTGCCAGCCACGGCAATCATAGTTCAGCCGGAGCGCCGGAAGCTCGGCCCCTTAAAACGGGAATGGATTGGACCGAGGCAGGGCTTTCAGCGCCAGCTCGGCGACCTTTAAATCTTCTTTGCTCGTCACCTTGATGTTCAACCAGCTCGAGGGCACGATTTTCACCGGGTGTCCCGTATGCTCGACGATCGAGGCTTCGTCGGTAGCCGTGCTCGGGGCAGGGTGAGCCGCGTAGGCGCTGCGGAGCAAATCGGTTTTAAAAACTTGCGGAGTTTGCGCCAGCCATAAACCACTGCGTGGTACGGTCTCGATGATGTTGGCTTGCGCATCGGCCCGCTTGACGGTGGCGTGTACCGGCGCGGCGAGAATGGCGGCTCCCGTTGTCTTGGCCTCGCGGAACACATCATCGATCCACGGCGTCGCCAAACAGGGGCGGGCCGCGTCGTGCACGGCGACCATCGGCAGGTCGTCGCGCACGTGTTTCAAACCGGCCAGGACGCTGTCCGCTCGCTCGGCGCCTCCGGTGACGACTTGGATGCCGAGCATGGCCGCGCTGGTGGCAAACTTGTCGGCGAACTGCTCGCGGTCTTCTTGAGCTACGACCAAAATGATCTGACCGACATCGTCGCGTCGGCTGAACGCTTCGGCGCTATGCATCCACATCGGGCGATTGGCCAACAAGGTGAATACTTTTTTGGTATAGCGATTTCCAAAACGCTCGCTGCGTCCGGCGGCGGCCAGGATGACGGCAAACTTAACCATTGGCGAGCGACTCAAATAACTTGCGCTGAGCGGTCATCGCCGCGACTTTGTCTGTCGGATTGGTGCGAGCTTCCAAGAGAACCCAGCCCGGGTAATCGATCCCGCGCAGCAACTGGAACAACTGGTCGTACGGGTAGTCGGTCGAATCGAGTTCGCGAACGTGGCAGGTGTCGCCGAAGCGGTCCTGGACCATACGGAAGTTGGCCGCCAGACCGTCTCCCTTGAGATCCTCGCCATTGGAGTTCCAGCAAACCTTCACATTGGGATGATCCGCTACTTTGAAAATGTCGCGAATGACCGGCAGCTCGGACGTGCCCGCGCCATGGACTTCGACGCGGATCTGCTGGCCGTATTGTTGACCGTACTGGGCCACATCATTCAAGGCGCGCCCGATTTGTTCGATCGTCTTCTCGCGCGGCACATCTTTGGCAAAGCCATTGGGCTTGACCTTCACACCCGAGCCGCCGCAGTCGGCCATCAACTGAACGTATCGCTTGGCCAGCTCGACATTCGCTTTGACCTTCTCCGGTTCCTTGGCATGGAATTCCGCGTTGGAACCATAGCCGACCAGTTTGACGGGCGAATCGGCGAAGCGTTTACGCACCTCGGCTCGCTCCGCCTGGCTGAGACTCGGTTCGACTCCGTGCTTGTGTTCGGTCCGCAATTCGACTCCGCCGAGCCCCGACTTTTCACAGGCGCTGATCAGGGTCGGCAAATCCATGTGCTGGCCCCACAGGTAGGTCACCAGACCGAACTGCATCTTCGATTTTTTCTTTTCGTCGGCCAGCGCGCGAAGGGACGCCGCCTGAGCGGCGCCGAGAGCCAACGCACCGGCAGCGGCCGAGTGCAGGAATTGCCGACGCGTCGACAGCAGATCAACACCGGTCATGATGCAGCCTTTTACGTGAGGGACAGCGGGCAAGACATTCCACAGTCACGTATTCTGACCGCTGGCGAGCACGCCAGCCAGAGGCTTGACACTTAGCGGCGCTGGGTGCCTTCCGGCCGTGCGCTAGCCTAGAGCAGGCGGGGAACCAGCCGCCAACGGACGCGGCGGCAGTAAGCGACATACTCCGGGTCGCGTTTGAGCAGGCTCTCTTCTGCGAAGATCCGCGGAATCATCAGGCAGTAAGCCAGCGCATACACCGTAGCGTTCCAGACCGACGGACAGACACACAGGAACCCGAGGTGGGTCATCAGATATCCGAGATAGATCGGATGCCGGACCAGGCGGTAAGGCCCGCTGGAGCAAAGACCGCGGTGGGCGGCCACGACGCCGAAGCGGCGACCGAGCATCCATTTCGATCCGATTTGCAACAAAATGCCGCTCAGCATGACCAGCACGGCCAGGCTGGTCCACAGTGACGGCTCGCTCGCCACGGGCCGCACCAGCGTTGGTGCCAGCGTCGCTCCAAAAGCCAGCAGCCAATCGCCCGGCCGCTGCGAGAGGATCTGAGCCGGGCGCCGAAAGAAGACTAAGGCCACCACCAGCGTTTCGGAAAAGGCCAGCAGCGTCGCCGCCATGTCGCCGTGATCCCAAACCGCTTTGACGATCGGCACCAGAAAATAGGTGTAGAAGGCCAGCAGGACGACCTTCTCAAAGGCGTCCAAGATACGCCGCCAAGAGAGTCTGCCGTCGACGACGAAAATCGGGGAAGATAGTGCGGTGTTAGCCATAGGGGCATCCGGAAAACGCCGAGCAAAAAGCAGAACCGCTCCGACGCCAGCGACAGAGCCTTGGACAAGGCTAGCTCAGGAACTGGCGCCAGAGGGGTAGGCGACCGAACTTCGCGGACCGCTTTTGATGAAAATCCGCTTCGCCCTCGGAACAGCCGCTGCGAACTTCTATCTGCCTATAACGAACAACAACGGCGAACTGAACGGCATTGGCTGACTGGCGCGATGCGGGGCGCGACAGGCGTCAGGCCCCCCGGATTGCCACGACTGTCCATGCAAGAAATAATCAACCCTCTTGCCACGGCTTGCGACTGCCCAGCTGCGCTGACGCCGCTGGGAACGTTCCGAGGCCAAATGATTTTGCGTTCGCTTCCGCTCCTTGCACTTTAGATCCCAACCAGAAAGAGTTCCGATGGCATTGGTTCCGTTGCGTGTCGTACTAGACCATGCGGCTGAAAATGGATACGGCGTGGCTGCATTCAATGTCAATAACATGGAACAGATTCAGGCGATCATGGAAGCGGCCCAAGAGACCGATTCGCCAGTGATCGTCCAAGCCTCGCGCGGCGCGCGGGCCTATTCGCAGGACGCGTACTTGCGGCACCTGATGATGGCGGCAGCCGAACTGTATCCGCACATCCCGACGGTCATGCACCAAGACCATGGCAACAGCGTCGAAACCTGCTTGAGCGCCATCGACAACGGCTTCACCTCGGTGATGATGGATGGATCGCTGAAGGAAGATGGCAAGACGCCGGCCGATTTCGATTACAACGTTCAGGTGACCGCCGAAGTCGTGCGTTTGGCCCACGCTCGCGGCGTCAGCGTTGAAGGCGAACTGGGTTGCCTCGGCTCGCTCGAACACGGTAGCGGCGAGCAAGAGGATGGTCACGGCGCCGAGGGCGTTCTCAGCCACGACCAACTGCTGACCGACCCGGAAGAAGCCGCTCGCTTCGTGGCCGCCACCGGCGTCGACGCTTTGGCAGTAGCCATCGGCACCAGCCACGGGGCTTACAAATTCTCGCGCAAGCCCGACGGTGAAGTCCTGGCCATGTCGCGGATCGAAGAGATCCACCGCCGGCTGCCCAACACGCACCTGGTCATGCACGGCAGTTCCTCGGTGCCTCAGGACCTGCAAGACATCATCAACAAGTTCGGCGGCAAGATGAAGCAGACCTACGGCGTGCCGGTCGAAGAGATCCAACGCGGGATCAAGCACGGGGTTCGCAAGATCAACGTGGATACCGACTGCCGCATGGCCATGACCGGCGCGATTCGCAAGGTTCTGATGGAGAATCCCGAGAAGTTCGATCCGCGCGATTACCTCAAGCCCGCGCGTGCTGCGATGAAGCAAGTCTGCATCGATCGCATGGTCGCCTTCGGCCAGGCCGGTCAGGCTCAGAAGATTCGCCAGCAGTAAAGCCACGGCTCGCCGCGGCAGCAGCGGGCAGCCAAGCCTCCCATGGCTTCGGCCAGGTCGATCTCAGCCAGCCTGGCCGACAACTGCCGCGAAACGAGCGTCGATCGCGCTTGCAACAGTTCAGCCCGGGCCAAGTTAAGCGCCTGGCCCCGGGCTTCGCCCAACTCTTCCAATCGCTCGAGCGCCGCGATGCGCTCTTGCCACGAAGCGACTACTTGCTGGGCAATCTGAACGCGTTCATAGGCCAGAGCCAGCGCTTGGCACTTCTCGCAAACGGTCTGTTGCACCAACCGCCGCTCCAGGTCGATCGCGATCCGTAGTTCGCGCGCGACGTGCTGCAACGCCTCCGCTCCACCCGCAGCCAGGCACAGCTTGCTGAGTAGCCCGCTGTTGAACATTCCGACACCGACCCCGCCGGCCAGCGGGGCCAGCAGATCGGAGATCGACCGCGCGGTCTGCTCGTCCAAGTGCTGGCACAATTCGACGTATGCCAAATAATCCTGGCGCAGCTCCAGCGCGGTCGCCGCCAATTGATCGCAGTCCAGTTCGGCCGGTTGTATTTCGAGCGATTCGACGATCGCGCCGCGTACGTCGCTGGCGCAGCAGGTCAGCCGCAGGAGGGCTTGGTCGAGCTGTGTATCGGCCGCCTGGAGTTGCAATTGGCTGTCGCGAAGTTCGAGCCGCTTGCGATCGAGCTCGGTCGGATCGTCGATCGCCACGCCGCGCTCGATCAACGAGGCCTGAGTCGCCGCCTGCTGCGAGTGAAGGTCAAAGCCTTCGGCGACGATCTCCAACTGCAGGCGATTGGCAATCCATGAGTAGTACGCGCGCAGCGCATTAGCCGCAGCGATGTCGCGCTGGCGAGCGGCTTGCCGCCGCAGAAAGCTGCTTTGCAAAGCGGCCGAGCGCTGGGCGGCGGTGTGCTCACTACCTGCCTGGCTGTCGAGCGTCGCGGCCCGCTGGTCGAGTAGTCGAGCCAACGGCCAACAACAGGCCGCCTGCTGGGCAACGCTCCGGCCGTCCAGCACACCGGGTTGGATCGCAGGAGGTTCAGCCGCCGAAGGCTCGCTTACTGGAGCCCCGCTTGCAGGATGCTCGGCTGCTGGCGGCGGCGCACTCGGTTGCAGTGGGTTGCTTTCGATTGCCAACGGGTTTGCGATTGCGACGGATGCCGGCTGCGCCGTGGCCTGGCTGGGCGCGAGTATCCGCAAGCGGCTCGTTGAGGCGGTCGAGAATCGCACTCCGCTCGCGCCAGGCTCGGCTTGGGCGTCTGGGTTCGGCGTCGAGAATTCGGGCGCAGCGGAGCTGGCGGCCGCAGTTGGAACGCTGGCCAGTCGAGCGCTCTTGATCGGCGGAGCGGCGACGAGCGAACGGGAGCCGACGCTGCTACAGCACGCGGCTAGTGACAGCAGTCCACAGAGAGCGC
>JBQCJB010000942.1:0-10311 GCA_051953155.1 Aureliella sp.
GATGTCGACGAAGGCCTGCTCGGAGAGCTTGCGGATCGCCTCGCGCGAAACGCTCAGGACCTCGCGGTCGCCGATCTTCTCGACACTGACGCCCTCGCTGCCAAGCTTGCGGTAGGGCGTCTTGTCCTCGCCGAGGGGGAAGAGATCGACATGCGTATAGGCCATGGCCAGCGGCTCCGAAACAGGATGCGCCGCGCCCCGCTCATGGCTGGCGCGGTGCCTTTCTGGCCGGGGTCATAGCCGGTCGCAGCCTCGCGTCCAAGCAGTCTTTAATCAGTCCAGTCCCAAGACCGCGCGACAGTCGCACCGGAATGGCACAACGGCTCAAGCCGCCTGGGCAGCGGATTCGGCCAGGGTTATTGCCCCGGCAAGATCGCCTGAACGCGCCGTGGCTAGGGCAAGTGCAACTTGGCAACTCCAGTCGTCGGTTCCGGCAAGTCCGACGGCGAGCTTGGCATGCTCCAACGCAAGCTCCCGATTGCGGGGAGCCGCAGTGGGCAGCGCACAGTACGCCAGAGCCAGCCCCCGGTGAGCCGCGATGTCATGTTGGCCCGACTTGAGCAGCAACTCCCAGTCGGTCAGCGCGGGCTCGACCTCCTTCATGACCATCAGACTCTGCGCTCGAAGCCAGTATAAGATCGGCACGTTAGGCGCTTGACGAATCGCCTCGTTGAGTGATTTTTTGGCTGGCGTCTTTTCGCCAGCTCGCGCGTGCAGTTCGCCTGATACAGCCAGCAGGAATGGAAGCGCTGCTCCGGGTCGCTGGAAACATTCGTCGACCAGCTGGCGCGACTCGGCCACTCGGCCCAAACGCATCAAGGTGATTGCTCTGGCGACCTCGGCTCCGATGTTCTGCGAATCGCCCCGCTCCAGTTGGCGAAGGGCGGCTCTGCGTTCTAACCGACTGCGCGTACCACTAATGTCCGCCAACTCAATATATCCGGCCATCAATTCTCGATCAGCGACCATCCAGGCTTGCGCCCTACGGACCAAGTCCTGCGCGCTCGTCAACAGCTTCCGCTGACGCTCGAGCGTCAAGGAGGCCGCTGCATCCAGTTGGAGCGATTGGTTCTGAAGAGACAACTGTGCAAGCAGGTCGCTCGCCGTCTGATTCGCCAGCAATGGGAACGCCGTAGACCGCCAAAGTGGGCTCGGCGACTGTGCCGGCACCGACCGCGCGTACTGCATAATCGATTCGAGATCCATCGCCGTTTCGAGAGCTTGAAATTGATTAACGAAGCCGCGTGCCTGCACCTCCTGCAAGTCTCTTTGTGTATCGATCAGCCCCGCGCGGACTTCATCGCGCTCCTTCAGCATCAATGCCCTTGCGCTCAGATGGGCTGAAACTTCCGAATCAAGCGATTCAAAAGCATTCGCGTAAGCCGCGATTTGTTCAAAAGCGGAACTGCTGGTCGTCTGTGCCGAGGCGGACGTTGTGGCGCTCACGATGCTCAGACAAAGTCCGAACGCTGCGCTTAGTAAAGGCTTGATCCGATTGGCCATTGCATTACCCAGCCCTTAGAAGTCGTGTGTCGCCAATGAAAACGTTGACACAGCTTGCCGAGCCCTCTCTAATAATAGCGCCCTTTTGAACCGTTCGCAATCGCGAGCCAGGCTTGGATAAAAACTCGATCGGCTTCTCTCTCTTGGCTGAGGAGATCATGACCATGCGATCCATCCGCTGTGTTTTGGCGTTGATGTGCTTTGGTCTCTCGGCCAGGGCCGCTATCTCCGCCGACCCGGCGTTGGATCGCTCGCAACCCAGCCGGACGATGAACAACCTGCTTGCAGCGGAGGCTAGTGGCGAAGCGGTCGACCGCCGCGCCGAGATGGAAGTACCGGAGAGTGCCTCGGCGGCTGATCACTGGCAAGTGGGCGAACTGCAGGTCGATAACAAGTGGATCGCGCTCGACGCGTTGGCCGATGTCGAGAAGCCGCGGGAGTTCAGCCAGTATTTGGCAACCCGCGGCAGCGTTCCGTTGAATGAAGCAGCGCATCGGCGAATGGCGCGCTGGTGCAAAGTGCACCGACTTAACGATCAAGCCCGGGCGCATTGGCATGCCGTCATCGCCACGCAGCCGAACGATGGGGAGGCCCGTCGAGGTCTCGGACATCAACTGGTTGACGGCCAGTGGTTCACGCTAGAGGAATTGAAAAAGGCGGATGATGCGTCGCGTCGCGTCGAGGCAGAATGGCGCAAGTGGATGCCGACGATGCGCAAGCTTGTCGCCGATCTGACCTCGGCCGACACTAGCGTCAAGCAAAAAGCATTAGAGCGTTTGGCATTGCTCGACGACGCGAGCGCGTTGTCTTCGCTGGAAATAACTGTCTGCCAGCTCGATGCCGATCGCGCGATGCCATTCCTTCAGGCAATTGACAAGCTGCGATCGCCCCAAGCGTGCGTAGCCCTGGCCCGCATTGCAGTGGCTTGTTCGACCGATCGCCGCGGTACTTTCGCAACCAAGGCGCTCCGCAGCTATCCCAAGGAATGCTTCGTTCCTGAATTGCTGGGGCTGCTCAGCACGCCCATCGAGAGCGAAGTTCAAACGGCTTTCAACTCCAAAGGCGAATTGGTAATCCGCCGCGCAATGTTCCGCGAAGTAAAAGATGAGAAGCAACTGTTGCGGTTGAATCGCTTGGTTCGAACCTCTCAGAACTCTGGCAACGTTGCCAACGTCTCGGTGAATTTCTCGGTTGACAGAAACTACTTGACCGTGGGCGGCTGGTCCTCAAATCGATCGACGGGGGTGCCAAGTTCCTATGTCGCTCCTTCTCAGTCCCTGGTAGACGAAGTCGCTGGCGCAAAGAATGCCGCCGAGGACCAGCGTCAGCTCGAGAACCAAATCGCGGCAGCCAATGTTGAACTAGCCCGCGCGGCGACGCCGGTCTACACGGCGCTAGAGGGCGGATGCCAAGCGACCGTCGAGCGCACGCCGCAAGCATGGTGGGGTTGGTGGCAAAAGTATAATGAGCGATCATCGCTGGGTAAGTCGACGCGAAATTATGAATATTCGCGAATCGATGGTGCGCGGGCTTATCTGACTGCCGGCCAGGTCGAGATACGTCAGATGTCCTGTCTGGTTGCAGGGACGCTCGTCCATACCGCCGAAGGTCCGAAACCGATCGAAAGCGTGCTCGTCGGTGACATGGTTGTTAGCCAAGATGTCGAAACGGGCGAATTGGCGCTCAAGCCAGTTTTGCAAACGACCGTTCGCCCGCCTAAAACGACACTGACGATCGTCACCCCCACCGGCAAGATCCAGGCCACCGCAGGGCATCGCTGGTTTATCGCCGGCAAAGGCTGGCTGATGACCCGCGAGCTACAGACCGACATGCTCCTGCACACGGCCACCGGTACCACGCGCATAGAGGAAATTCGCGAGGATTCCCAGGAGCAGGAAACGTATAATCTAATCGTCGACGACTTCCACACCTACTTCGTCGGTCCCCAGCGCGTCCTCAGCTTCGACAACTCAGAACCGCGGCCAACTCTACGCGCCGTTCCCGGCTTTGGTCAGATCGCTAAGAACTGATTGCGGCCAACGCGTGGCGATGGAACCGTTTTCCGGTGGCGAACGTTTCGGGCGAGTGCGGTTTGGAAATGGTGAGCGAGTGACAGGCCGGAGGCCTGTCCTACTTTGAGTAGGACAGGCCTCTGGCCTGTCTCGGTATAAGACCGCACTCATTCCGCACTCGGTAAACGCTTTCACAGACAGCATTTTTTGTACTTTTTGCCGCTGCCGCACGGGCAGGGAGCGTTGCGGCCAACATGCTGGGCGGGCTCGTTCGCCACACGCTATCGACCGCGGGGGAGCGAGTGAGATTGGCAGTGGTGAGCGAGTGACAGGCCAGAGGCCTGTCTCGGTATAAGACCGCATTCATTCCGCACTCGGTGAGCGTTTTCCGAGGCAGCATTTTTTGTACTTTTTGCCGCTGCCGCACGGGCAGGGATCGTTGCGGCCAACGTGCTGGCGGGGCTCGTTCCGGATCGTCTCACTTGCTTCAATGAACTGCACGTCGTCGAAATTCTCTGGAAAAGGTTCTCGCTCAGGTTGCTCATCCACGTCACTCTCAATGTAGGCGCTCGCTTCGGCGTCGCGCCACATATAATCGCGCGGATCGTTCAGCTGGCCAAGTACGTTCAGTGCATGCAAGTATTCAGCGACCTGCACAAATTCGGGATGTAAAGGATTCAACTGGTACAAGTTGTCGAGGATATCGATGTCTTCGGTGCAAAACTGGCTTGCCAGCGCTTGTGCCCACATCGCGACATTGGCCTCGCTGATTGCTTCTTCGTCTTCAAGGTCGACTTCGGCCAATTCGTACGCAAGGAATTGCCGCAGGTATGTAGCGGATGCCTGCGAATAATCCGCAGTGAAAACTGAATACAAATAAATTTGCTCGTCCCACGGCCGCTCCACGAAACCTTCACTGACCAGCTGCTGCAGCCTCTCACTACAGTTTTCTTTGAAATAACTGTTGATGTTCTCGCGCAAGAAATCCCAGTCGAACTTTATAAGACTCAGCGCATAGGGTGCGGCCTCCTCCAGATGCATTCGCCTAGCCAACAGAAGCATGGCTGCAATCTCGTATTTGGCTTTCGTCTGCTCGTCTTCGGCTAGGGTGCGGATCACCCGAAAAGCGATGTCACCCGTCGCCGCACATTCCAAGTACCCCTCGAGCTCCGGCGAGTACCATTTTTAGCCGCGCGCCTCTCCCCCAGTACTATCCATCAGCCGGCACTTTTCAATCAATCGCCGCCAGCATTCTTCAGGCCCGAGGTCGAGCATGTCTAAGCGAGCCTGGAGTCTTGGCAGGAGCGATAGCTCCTGATAACGACCGGTGTGGCGAGTATTCCAGCCAGCCAAAGCGCTTTGAATATCGGTCCACCTCGAGCGAATAAGATCGGTGTTCGCTCGCTCGATCCACTCCCAGACGTTGTGGGACCGAAAGGCATTGAGCGGGGTCTCGTCGAAATTTGTTTCCGCATGCTCGAGGATCCAATCCAAGAGCCGGCTGTCGCACTCTCGCACTTGGATATCGAGCACACCCCACAGACTGAACCGGCCGAACGCTGCGATGATATCGTCGACCCGCGCTGCCTGCCGGGGGCCCATGTCGTTTATCCAGTCAGTGCAGATTCGCCGCACGTTTTCGTCGCCGTGGCACAAACCGCTCCGGACGAGTTGAGCATCCAACTGCATGGTCGGTTCCTTTCCTACGGTCTCAGATCAGTAATCGCTCGTGCCTGCTTAGATTGTTCCGTACGCGAGTCATTTGAGGAAGCCAGCGGTCCAAGCAAATCGACCAACATCCGGAACTGGGTGGGCGCAATGGGCTAGGACGGTGACGGAGGAGGTTGGCGAGGAAGTGGGCGAGGGTGGGTGGATGCAAGGTAGGTGGGAGTGACAGGCCGGAGGCCTGTCCTACTTTTTGGACGCTAGCGCAGGTGGGTGCGAAAAAACGCGTCGGCTGCGTCGATCGCCTGGTCGAACCAGGTTTGTCTTTCGAGAAATGCATGAGGCGCTTGCTCGATCACCTGCAAACCAGTAGCAATTCCCAGTTCGTCCATCTGCTGCCGGAAGAGATCGGCATGCGTGCTGGGATCGTCGAGCTCGCCGGTGATGAACATGCACGGCGGATCACTGGCGTCGAGGTGATTTAGCGGCGAAGCCTGTCGATAGGTTGCTGGGGCAGCCTGTTGCGTGCCGCCGAGAAACTGGCGCCAGATCTGCCCGCGGTCCTGGGCAGCGGAAATGTCTCTGGTTCGCTGCGACAGCAAATCCGTTTGTGCACCCATGGCGACTGCCGCTTGAATCGAACTGCTGGCTTGTTGGTTGCCTCCGTCGCCTTCCAATTTACCGGCGCCGGCCGAGGTGGCGAGCAATGCGACCAGGTGCCCGCCCGCCGAGTGACCGATCGCTCCGATACGCTGGGAATCGATGCCGTACTGGTCGGCGTGCGCTCGCAGGAATCGAACCGCAGCCTTGCAATCTTCAATGGCGGCTGGAAAAGGGGCTTCGCCGCTGAGCCGATAGGAAATGGTGGCCGTCAGATATCCTCGGGCGGCCAGGGCTTGAGCGACCTTGGCGTGGTTGGCTCGAGTTCCTTTTGCCCAGCCCCCTCCGTGAACGCAAACCACCGCAGGCAGCTTGCCCCAGGCAGCTTTGGGCCGGTACAGATCCATTGCCAGGGTTCGATCGCCGTAGCGCGCATAGGTCACGTCCAACTTCGCGTCGAGGCCTTTCAAAATCGCTCGAGGAACTTCGGTGCGCCCGTCGGCCCGGGGTGTTGAAACTTCGCCTGCGGGACGAGCGTCCAGTCGCATCTCTTCCTGAAAGAGAATGGCCATGCCCCGCAGCTTATGAGCGATCGCTTGATTCTTAACCAGCCTCGATTCCCCAGGATCGTCTGCCAGATTGAACAGTTCGAGGCTCGGGTTCAGATACAGTTTCCAGTTCTGCCAGCGCACGGCGGCCAGGGCGCCTTGGCTGCCGTGGTAGAAGAAGGCGTCGTTGTATTCGTGACGTTGAATTACTGGCTTCCATTCTCCCGGCGGATCCCAACGACGCCTGAGCGGAACGGAAGCGTTGAGCGACTGCTTCATTCCCGGGGGAGGTACACCGTCGGTTTGCCCTTTTAAGAGCGGGCTGATGTCTCGGCCGTCGATCACGCGGCCTTCAGGGACCTTGATGCCGGCGAAACTTGCCAGCGTCGGGTACCAGTCCATGGCGCGCACGACTGCCGACGATTCCACGGCTGACTGCAAACCCAGCCCCGGTCCCCAGGCGATCGCCGGCACACGAATTCCACCTTCGTAGGTCGAAAGCTTCGAGCCTCGGATCTTCTGCTCAGCCGTACGTCCCGGGCCTCGGCCATTGTCGGAAGCGTAAATGACGATCGTGTTGCTGTCGATGCTCAAGCGCTTCAACGTATCGAAGAGCCGGCCCACGTTATGGTCGAGCTCCTGAATCGCGTCGCCAAATTCACCCCAGTTTGAACTCCCCTTGAACTCTGCGCTCACGCCCAGCGGGTTGTGAAGCATCGTATGCGGCAGATAGAGAAAGAAGGGGCCTGCTTTGTTCTGCTCGATGAACCGAATGGCTTCGTCGGTATACAGCCTAGTCAACTCTGCCGGATCGGCCGGACGCTTGACGACATCCTCGTTGCGCAGCAAGGGCACGCCTCCCTGATCCTCGAAGTACACGACCTCGACCGGGTCGAGATTGTGCAGCAGCCCGAAGTATTCGTCGAACCCTTGGCTTCGCGGCAGAAATGGCTGATGAAACCCGAGATGCCACTTGCCGATGCAAGCCGTTTTGTAGCCGCTTTGCTGAAACAATTCAGCCAGCGTCAGTTCGTCGGGATGGATGCCGAATCGCGAATCTGCCCGATGGACCCAGAGCTCATTGCCGACGCGACGCGGATAACAACCTGTCAGCAGGCCCGCTCGCGAGGGACTGCAAATCGGCGCGGCCGCATAGTAGTCGGTAAATCGCGTCCCCCCGGCGGCCATGGCATCGATCCGCGGCGTTTTCACTTCGGACGCGCCGTAGCATCCCAGGTCGTAATACCCTTGATCGTCGACTAGGATCACGATGACATTAGGCTGCGGACCGGCAGCAGCTTTCGACGCGTTCAGGGCACCGGAAAATAAGGCGAGGAACGTCGCCCAACGCAAGACAGTGAACCATGGCGCATGCATCAGTTTTTCTCGGGTAGTGGAGTTGCCCGCCGCAGAGAGCCGGCCGCTCAGGCGGCGGAGTGCTCGAGGAGCATAGCCGATTGGGCCGCGTTCTTCCAGCATTTTCCAAAGCAAGACCGGCCTCGTCACAGCCGCACCTGCAGTCGGCTGCCGGTGGAAAAATCTCTCGCCCTTTTCGCGGCTGGCTCCGAAACGCCTCGGTTCTCGAGCTATGTAAAGACAACGGACGGGTGTTGGGGCCGAAGGACCACTGGCGACAAATTGACAGTCGCAGCGAAAGGAAGAGACAGCTATGGCGGGGTGCCCAGGATGCGAACTATTACCGGAACCAATTCCAGTCGCAGGTCAGTTGCTGATATGGCCGCCGCTGGGGCACACCGGGCAAAAAATCCGCGAATCGCTTGGCCAGTTCGGGGCAGCGACCTCTGAACCGGCGCCGCAGTGCGTGAGCGTCGAGCTTGCCGCTGAGCTGCTGGCCTGGATTCGCGATCAATGGCCCAAAATGCTCGGCCAGGCCGAAGCTGCCGATTGCCGCTGCCTGATTCTGCCGCCAGGTACGGCAGTCAGCCTAGAACACTTCGGGCAAATGATGACGCTCGACACATTCTTGGGACGCGTCTCAGGACGTTGGCTTGTCGAGATGATCGCCGAGCAGCGGCTGCTGACGCACTTCCAACCGATCGTGTCGGTCGACGATCCTCTCGAAGTCTTCGCTTACGAATGTCTCGTTCGGGGCAGGGGAGATCAAGGAGAGCTGATTGCGCCTTGGGCGCTGTACGATGCGGCCCGGCGCAGCAAGATGTTGTTCCATCTCGATCGCGCAGCCCGTCTCCGCCACATCCGATCGGCTAGCGAAAACTCGTTGAGCACGCATGTGTTCATCAACTTCAACCCGACTTCGATTTACGATCCCGCCTTCTGCCTGCGCAGCACGGTGGCGGCGATCAAGAATACCGACATCGATCCGTCGCGATTCGTCTTCGAAGTCGTCGAAAGCGACGAGTTAACCGACCCCGACCGGTTGCCCGAAATCCTGCGTTTCTATCGGGACGCGGGATTTCAAGTAGCCCTGGACGATGTCGGAGCAGGATTCAGTTCGCTGAATCTGCTGACCAAGCTTAAGCCGGATTTTGTTAAGTTCGATATGGAGCTGATGCGCGGCATCGACCAAGACCGCTACAAAGCCAACATCGTGTCCAAGCTGCTCGAGGTCGCTCACGAGCTGGAAATTCAAACTGTCGTCGAGGGCATCGAGACGGTCGGCGAGTGGCAATGGTCCGTCGAACACGGAGCCGACTTTGCGCAAGGCTACCTGTTCGGCAAACCGGCGCCGGTCCCGATGCCCAGCCTCACCGAACCGGGATGGCAGCTCGCCGCGCGCTGAACAACCTCAGGCGCGTCGACCAGGCAACACCTGCGAGTTACGGGCGCCGGAGCGCGTGCGCGACGGCCAGCATCAGCGGCGTCAGCAGCAGGAGCCCTAAACCGCCAAAAACCAGGGGAAGGGTCCACTTGAGCCAGAATCGGTCGACGACAAACGACGTCGGCCGAGCCACGCGGTAGAGCACTGGCACGGAATCCCCACGTCGAAATGACTTGGCTGAAACGCTCGTGTCTGTCGTCACACGATGCTCTCGGCCGCCGCAATCTCTGAATGACAGCCGCAGGAATCTTGAGGAATCCACTGCCGGTCCGTCCGAGGGCTGGTCATCCCGCCTGTCTACCATGCCCACGACGACTGCCGTGGTCCGCTCGCCAAAGACGGTCAAATAAAGCCGCTGCAAGAAGACCAACAGGCCTGCACACGCCATAGGCAGACCGACCAGCGTGAACAGGCCGACGACCAGGACCGCCAAAATGATTTGCAGAAGATGCACTGAGACGCTCCGCTTTGACCAGGCCGCTGGCTAGGAACGGCCGCGGCTGAGCTGCTGCTCGATGGCTCGAATGATTTTCAGCCCATGAAACAACCCGCAGCCGATGCGTATTTTCATGCGCGGCCGCTTGACGAACAGAAGCACTGACAGTCCCAACCAGCCACGGCTGAGCAGTTTCAGGTCCGACCAAGGGATCAACAGTTCATCGTCCCTCGACAGAAAAAAATGATTCCGCAGCGACAAGCCGCTCGGAGAAACGCCGACGTACAGACACGAACTGTAATTCACCCAGCCGATTCGCGCCGACATGCCATAGGCTCCAGCTTCCGCGACGGAACTGCCTGAATAGTTTTCAGCGAGCGAAGTCCAATTGCGGGCGTTGGGCCCGACAGGAAATAGTTGCAACATCTGAGGGTTACCGCCGGCGAGCAGGGCTCGGAGCAAAATTCCAGATTACGGCTTGGGGCCGGCTGGCAAGTGGCTGTGCAGATAACGCGTTAGTAGCCGGTACAGGTGCAGTGTGGTGTGCTGTCCTTCGTTGATCGAATGACTGCGATTTGGGTAAGTCATCATCGCGAATGGCTTGTCCAGTTCGATGAGCCGATTGACGAGTTTCTCCATACCCTGCACGTGGCAGTTGTCGTCGCCTGTTCCATGCACCAGCAAGAGGTCGCCTTTTAGTCCGGCTGCGTGCGTGATCGGCGAACCCTCTTCGTAATCCTGGGCGTT
>JBQCJB010000943.1:0-4579 GCA_051953155.1 Aureliella sp.
CGGGAACGCCTGCGGCGCAGCGGTCGTGGCCACCGGCACGACGGCCGCAGACGGCGCACTCGTCTCTGCGGTCGTGGCCTGGAACGCCGGCTGGGCAGGTGGGAACGTCTGGTCGGGCACGTGGCCGGTCAGATTGTGATAGTAGCCGGCATGATGATCGTTGGTGTTGACCGTCGCACCGACCGAATTGATCACCGCCAGATGATGAGCTTGCTTGGCCAACAGCGGCAAGTGTTCGCACAGCCGCACGTCGCTCGAACTGGTAGCGATCGGCTGAAACGGCCCGCGATACTCCAGCGGCGCCTCAGGTTTCATGTCCCACATGTCGACGTGCGAGGCACCGCCGCTGAGGAAAAACAGAATCGTCGACTTCGCCTTGCCGCCGCTACCAGCAAAGCCCGCCGCTGGCTTGGCTGCACGCGCCTGCGGAACGGCACGGCCGAAAGCAAAGCCCGACAACCCGAGGCTCGACGCGACCAGAAACGTTCGCCGCGGCATGTTGGCTAAAGACATGGCTGTGCCGTGCTAGGTGGGAGGGCATGAAGCGGAGAAACGACGTCGTGTGCCAGGTGCGCATTGTACACGAATCGCCATAGCGGGTTCTTCTTTCAAAGGGGCGGGGCGGGACTTGGGTGGCGGCTATCGGTTGTGGGGCTGAACGGGTAGAAGTATGGACAAGCCGACAGTCGCGGAAAAGAACCGCCCGAACCGAATGCTCGTTTAGAAAGCAGCTTGCTATGACTACGAAGATCCAAGTCGTGTTTTACAGCATGTATGGCCACGTACACCGCCTGGCCGAAGCGGTCGCCGAAGGGGCAAAGTCGGTCAGCGGCAGCGAAGTGCGCCTGCTACAAGTGCCGGAACTCGTTCCAGAGGCAGCCCTCGAACGGACCGGCGCCGACAAGGCCCGCGCCGCCTTCAGCTCGGTACCGGTGGCCAAGCCATCGGAGCTGGCCGATGCCGATGCGATCATCTTCGGCACGCCCACTCGCTTCGGGAACATGTGCGCCCAGATGCGTAACTTCCTCGACCAGACCGGCGGCTTGTGGGCCAAAGGTGGCTTGATCGGCAAGGTGGGAAGCGTCTTCACCAGCACCGGCACACAGCACGGCGGACAGGAGACGACGATCACCAGTTTCCATACCACGCTCTTGCACCACGGGATGATCATCGTCGGCGTGCCGTACGCATGCCAAGAGCTGACCAACATGTCGGAGATCACCGGCGGGTCGCCCTACGGGGCTGGCACGCTGGCCGGCGCCGACGGTTCGCGACTGCCGACGGAAAACGAACTGGCAATTGCTCGCTATCAAGGCAGGCACGTCGCCGAGATCACCCGCAAACTCATCGGCGGCTAGGCGGCGGCCGAGCATGTGCAAAGCGCGGAGGCCGTCCGCCAGTTCTCGCGGGGCGGCCTTCAAACCACGGGCGGCTCAGGCCACCCAAAAGTCTCCGCAATTTTTTCGGCCAGCGCCTTAAAATGGGCCGGCGCGTGCCCATTATCATGAGCACCCGAAATGTGTTGGGACCGCGGGATTCCGATCTGAAATAACTTTGCGCGGGGGCGCTGCCTTGCTTGCCATAACTTTTGAACCCTCCTGGTTCCATAACCGCCGCCATGCGTTAGCAGTACTGCTGCGAAGCTGGGCGAACCTGCTGTTCATCGTGTGGGCCACCACCCAAGGCGCGACCGGTCTGCAGGCCCAGCGTCAAGCGGCGCCGCGCGCGCCGGCGGCGAGCGCGTCGACCAAGGAGCCCGTCGCGTTCGACAACGTCGAAGAGGTCGTGGCCAAGTGGTCCGCCGACCAGCAACTGTATGTGCACGGCAACATCGGCGTCGGCGCGCGGCAATTGGCCGACTTGCAACGCTGGCTCAAAGAACATGGACCGCATTGGACGGTCGTCTTGATGGAGCGCGCCGACGACCAATCGTTCATCGCCCAGGACGGGCGCAGCTACAGCGGCATGGACGCGGTCGAGTACGCGCTCGGTTACGGCCTGAACAACCGCACCGACTTCGGCAAGCTGGAAAATCCGGTCACGCATGAGACCGACGGCACGGTCTTCGTTCTTTTCCTGCGCGAGCGAAAATTCAGCTACTACGCTTCCGAAGCTCAGGACCGGCGAAATCTCGGACAAGCCCACTGGATCGGCGAGCTCGACCAGCCCGCCTTTCGCGCGATGCGTTCCGGGGGCAGAATCCTCGACGCGGTGAAGGATACCGTCGAGTCGATCAATCGCAAGCTGGAGCAGCGCATCCAAGCCGAGCAAGTAGCCCAGCGGCGGCAGGCCGAAGAGCGGCAACGCGACCTGGCGGAAACTCAGGGACTGATTCGCCAACTGCGCGATTCGATCGCGGCCGTCGAGCGCGGAGCTGCCGAGTTCCAAGCCCAGCACAAGAACGCATCCGACGAACTGGCCAAGCCGCCGCTGGCTCGCTGGCAACAGGCCGTCGACGCAGCCGAAAAGGAGCTCAGCGGTGACAACGCTCGCAGCCTCAAGCAGAAACTCTCGAGCATAACCGACGAAACATCGCTCCACCTGAATGCGTACGCAGCCGCTGCTGGCTTTGAGGAACACGTGGCTCTGGCCGACCGCCGCATCGGCCGGCTGCGGAATTCCGACAGCCCGGCCGCCCGCCGGTTGGCCGATGAAACGACGCAGTTGATCGCGGAAGCTCGCCAGCAGCAAGAGCGTGGCGAACCGCGGTTTACGGAATTGCTGCCGAAGATCGATCAACGTTTGGCGCAAGGCGACGCGGCGATCGAACAAGCTCGTCGCGATCAGGAACTGGCCGAACTGCGACGCATGTGGATCCGCCGCACGGCGCTGATCACGCTGGGCGGGGTCGGCCTGATCGTGGTCGGGTTGCTCGCGCTGGCCAATCGTCGCCGGCGCGCCACGATGCTGAAAGCCCAGCAGGAACTAAAGGAGCGCGAGGCCTCGACCGCGCGCGAGATTGAGCGTCTCGATCGGCTGTTCACTCGCAATTACGAACTGCTCGGCTCGCTCGAAAAGATCGACCAACGCGGCTATGTCGGTGCGACGCGCGAACTGGCGATCAAAGCCTTTCATTCGGTCGACGATCTGCTGGTCATGTCGAAGGAAGTCAAAAGGGTTCTGGGCGATGCCCGGCGCTTGGTCGCCCCCAAGGATCCGCTCAATCAGTTGATCAACCTGTTCAGTCCCGGCCTGTACCAGCGGGCAATCAATCACGTCACCGGTAAACCGCTACGATTTTCCAGAGCGACCGGTATCCCGCTGATCATCCGCGAGCTGAAACGGAGCAATGGCGGGCAGGGGGAAGCGGAGGCAAGCGATCAAGCGGTCTCGCTGACGTTTGAAGAAATCTTTCAGATGTTCCAGCAGCGCGGCGCCGAGGCCGAACAGGCGCTGACGACGCTCGAAACCTGTTTGACCAACGTCCAGGATCAGCTGACACAAGCCCAGCACGATCTCGAACAAGCCACCGCCCAGGAAAAGCAGCTCGATCGCGCTGCCAAGGAAGATGGTTACTTCGATGTGCCCCACTACTTCGATACGCTGATACCGGCGATCCAAACCAACTTGCGCGAGGCCGACGATCTGGCGGCCTTCGATGCGGTCCACGCTGTCCAGGGGCCACTGACCGTAGCCCAGCGGCAGCTGGCCGACGCCCAGGCGCTCGGACGCCAACTGCTGACGGCGCGCGCCGAACTGTTCCCCAAGCTGCACGAGTCGGTCGACGCGCTGAAAAAGCTCGGCTATGCCTCCGACTGGATCGGACACGATTTGGAAGCGATCGGCGCCGGTGCCGACCAGCTCTACCAAATGGCTACCACGTCCGAAATATCCGGCGACTCGGACAAGATTGCCGACGCCCTGGCGGTGCTGGGTCAGCGAGCCGCGCGCTCGGTCGAGCTGGCCAAACAGATCGGCGAAGTGCTGGCTCCGGCGCTCGCCGAACTGGGAGAGCGCGTGGCAACGACGCGGCAAGCGGTCGGCCAGCAGTTGCATCTGGCGCCCGAAGCGACGCTCCGCGAAGTGGACCGCGATCCCGACGACTGCCTGGCGCGAGCCCAGTCCAGCCTGGCAGCGGCCAAAGCTATGCTGCTCCAAGGCCGCGAAGAAGCGGTCAAGGCGGCGATCGCCACGGCACAAACTGAGGCCCAGCGGGCCGAGGAAATCATCAAGGTGACGACCGCCAGCGTCGAAGCCTTTGCCGCCAAACGCCAAGCGATCGCCGAAACCGCACGCCAGCAGCAATCGCGTTACCCCGAGTTGAGCTCGGCCATCGAGCAGGCGCGGAAGGCGTATGCTGCGACCGCGCTACTGATCGGTCAGTCACTGCCCGGCGGCCCAGACGAAACCGGCGAGGCGGCGAGCAGTTCTAACGGACGCGAGGTGAGACAGCGCGCCGTCGATACGTTGCTGGAGCGGGCTGAGGCAGGAGTGGCCGATGCGGAACAGTTGCTCTCTAGCGCGGACCAGCAACACCAAAGCGGCCAGGTGTTGGCCGCCGCGGAAGCTCTCTCCAAAGCGGAAGCCATTCTGAGCGCTGCCAGTGGCAAACTACAGCAGGTGGCCGAACATCTCGAGC
>JBQCJB010000944.1:0-2439 GCA_051953155.1 Aureliella sp.
AGCTGAGAGGGCGGGCCCAACTGGGAGGTTGCGCGATTTGAGTGACAGCCGAGACGGCTGTCCTACTTTTTCGCTTCGGGGTGAGGGGCGGAAACATCGCAACGCTTCGCGCAAGCCGCATTGGAATATGGTGCGATGCGCGGAGACAGCTGAGACGGCGGGCCTACTTGGGAGGTTGCGCGATTTGAGTGACAGCCGAGATGGCTGTCCTACTTGGGACGAGTGACAGCCGGGACGGCTGTCCTACTAGGTGCGGGTGCCGGTGCCGCGGGCGGCGACGGCGATGGTGACGCGGCTGGCGTGTGCTTTGAGTAGCGTGCGCGTCAGCTCGGCAGCGGTCGCGCCGCTGGTGAAGACGTCGTCGACCAGCAGCACATGCCGCTGGGCGATCTGCTTGGGCCGCCGCACGCGAAACGCATGGTAAACGTTGTCGGCCCGGTTGCTCCAGGCCAACATGCCTTGCTTCTGCGTCTGCCGCGTGCGCTGGACGGCGGACAGCAGCAACGGGCGGTGACACTGCCGGGCTACGGCTGCAGCCAGCGTTTCGGCGGTCGATGTGCGATGGACCAGCCGCCTGGTCCAGTGATTGGGCACCGGCACGACGACATCCGGTGCAAGACCCGCCGATTGCAGTTTGTCGGCGATCAGTTCACCAGCCGCCGCTGCCAAGGCTTCGAAGGTTGGCTTCTTCATCAAGATGATCGCTTCGCGGAGCCGTCCGCGATAGGGTCCCAGGGCAATGACGCGGTCGAAGCGCCAGCCCTGGTCGCGGCAACGCACACACGACGTGCGATCGACTACCTCGGGCATCGGCATCGCGCACCGCTGGCAGCAACTGGCCTGCTCGGTAAACACTGCGCGGCAAGGCTCGCACAGTCGCTGGCCGTCAGCTACCGACTGCAGGCACCAGGCGCATTCGGGAGGCAGCACCAGATTGACTGCCCACAGCAATGGTTCGGCGCGACACGCTCGGGCCGCAACGGCTCGCGTCCACCGGGCTGGGCTGGACGCAAACGCTGGTCGCGAAAGCAGCGGTCGAGCCCAATCCCTAATCCGCCGACCGGCCATGCCTGAGCTTCCGAAGTTTTTTACGAATGCATCCCCGACGAGTGCGAGCGAATCGTGTCTTCGCACTTGGCAAACAGCATGCGGCCGGCTTGCGTTTGCAGGGTGCTCGTCACGACGACCGGGAACGTTTGTCCGATGCGATCGCGGCCCCCTTCGACGACGACCATGGTGCCGTCGTCCAGGTACCCGATGCCTTGCTCGGGGCCTTCGCCAGGTTTGACAATCCGCACGTCAAAACTTTCGCCAGGCAGGAACTGTGGCCGCAGGGCAGCCGCGATTTCATTGAGATTGATCACCGGCACGTTGTGGACCTTGGCGACCTTATTGAGGTTGAAGTCGCCGGTGACGATCTTCCCTTCCAAATGCTTGGCCAGCACGACCAGTTTCATATCGACGGTCTGCCCGGCGAATTCGGGCAGTTCGCGTTCGTAAATCTGAAAGTCGATCTTTTTGAGGTTCCGGAGTTTATTGAGAATGTCCAAGCCGCGACGACCCCGCGCGCGGCGCAGGCGGTCGCTGCTGTCGGCAATCGCCTGCAGTTCCGAGAGCACGAACGCGGGCATGACGACCTGGCTGTCGATGATGTTCGTCTCAGCCAGTTCCGCCAGGCGGCCGTCGATGATCGAACTGGTGTCCAGCACCAGCGGCCGAATGCCCTTCAGATCGCGGGCAAATTCCACGTACGGAATGACGAAACGAAAGTCGTCCTTGGTTTGCAGCAGCAGGCTCGTGCAGCCATAGCACAGCACGGCCGCAATCATCAATTGGATCGGCGGAGCAAACGGACTCTGCTCGACCAACGGCGAGATGGCGATCCAGAGCATCCGCGTGATCAGAAAACCGACGATCAAGCCGAAATAGACGGCTGACACGACTTCGATGCGTTTGCGGGGCGTGAAGATGTCGACGGCGATCACGCCCAGAGCCAGCAGCACCATGCCCGAGATGAACATGTACGGCAGGTAGGACGGCCCGCTGACATCAACCCGGAAGAAATAGGTGGCCGCGCCTGCCGCTACGCAAATGAAGAATACGCGGAGGATCAAAAGTGCCATCAGAACGTCTTTCTTCGAGGATCAGGCCGTGACTTTGGGCTCAATTATAAGTGTCGAGAGAGGGGTTTATTAATGCGTCGACTTAATTTAACCACAAATCAGGGCTGCCAACCATACGTCAGTTTCGCACGGGCTTGCTGGAACGTTGAGGTTGAGCTGGAACGTTGAGGTTGAAATGTGGAGAGCTTTATCGCTGCCCGGCCCCCCCCCCCCCCCCCCCCCCCCCCCCCCCCGCGGCGCGGGGGGGGCGGCGGTTTGGGCGCCTTCTTGGGCCGCCCACAAAAAAAATCCGCGCCGCGGGGCTTGGGGCTCGGCC